>JAZKZB010000028.1:0-13453 GCA_045612425.1 Faecousia sp. | reverse complement strand
GGCATGGGTTGGCAGGGCATGAGTTTCCTGACCACTTTGCATTACGGTCCTTCCCGTCATATCACTTCTACCAACATTCCTACATTGCCCGGCAAACTGTTCTATTTGAAGGAACTGGCTGGCCCGCTGACTGCGGAGTGTAACTAATATGAAAAAAGGAATTGCCTTTGTTGGCAATATTCTGGTAGATATTGTCAAGGATGTGGACCATTATCCCCAATGCGGTACATTGGTGAACATTCGGCGCAGTTCTATGTCCGTGGGCGGTTGCGTACCCAACACTGCTATCGATTTGGCTACCATAGATTCTTCTGTGCCCATTCGGGCCATCGGAATGGTGGGAAAAGATGATTACGGCAGTTTTGTTTGCGCGCAAATGGCAAAAAAAGGAATTGACGTGTCCGGCGTGATTGTATCTGAAAGTGTGCCGACCAGTTTTACAGATGTGATGAACATTCCTTCCGGAGAGCGGACATTTTTCCATATGCGGGGCGCCAACGGGGATTTTTCTCCGGAAATGGTGAATCCGGATGCATTAAATTGCGATATTTTGCATGCCGGCTACCTGCTTTTGTTGGACCAATTTGACCGTGATGATGGGGAGTACGGTACTGCAATGGCAAGGTTTTTGCACGATGCGCAGGTGAAGGGAATCAAAACATCCATAGATGCGGTCAGCGATAGCAGCGCCGACTATGAGAGAAAGGTGTTACCTGCCTTAAAATACTGCGATTATGCCATTATGAACGAAATTGAATCCTGCGCTATTTGGGGACTCAATCCGTACGAAGGAGAAGTCTTGCAACCCCATGTGGTTCGGGAGGCTATGGAGCGTATGGCCAAGGCCGGCGTCCGGGAGAAAGTGATTATTCACAGTAAGCCCATGGGCTTTTGTCTGGATGTAGAAACCGGAACTTTTACCCAGGTGCCCTCCTTTACCATTCCTTCCGAAGTGATTCGGGGAAGTGTGGGGGCAGGGGATGCCTTCTGCGCAGGCAGTCTTTACGGTATCTATACCGGGATGGAAGACGAAAAAATTCTGGAATTCGCAGCGGCTACTGCGGCATGCAGTCTGTTTTCTGAAAACTCTGTGGACGGTATGCGTAGCCGGGATGAGATTTACGAAACCGTAAAACAGTACGGGAAAATCCAGTGATTTTGCCGTTTCTGCGGTTTGCGCAGAAATTTGAAGAAAAAGGATGAAAGATCAATGAAAGCAGTTATGTATGGCGGTGGCAATATCGGCAGAGGATTCATTGGCGCGCTGCTGAGCCAATCCGGCTATGAAGTGACCTTTGTGGATGTGGCCAAGCCGGTGGTAGAATCTTTACAGGAAAAAAGAACCTACCCCGTGCGCTATGTTTCCAGTCAAGGTTATGAAGATGTCTGGGTTAAAAATGTGACGGCGGTGGATGGCAATGATACCTGCGCGGTGTCCGATGCCATTGCCCAATGCGATATTATGGCCACAGCGGTGGGCGCAAGAATTTTGAAGTTTGTGGTTCCCAATATTGTGGAAGGTTTGCGGAAACGTTGGAAGGCCGGAAATCCCCCCCTTAACATTATCATCTGCGAAAATTTAATGGATGCCAACCTTGTGTTGGAGAAGATGATTAAGGAGAATTTGACCCAGGAAGAATGCGCCCGGTTTGACGAGACCGTTGGCTTGGTGGAGGCATCTATCGGTCGTATGGTTCCGGTACAGACGGAAGAAATGAAAGACGGCGAGCCCATGCGGGTGTGCGTGGAGCGCTATGGATTCCTGCCCGTGGACAAGGGCGCTTTTAAGGGAAAAATTCCGGAAATTACCAATATGGTTCCCTTTGAGCCCTTTGATTTTTACATTAAGCGGAAACTTTATGTGCATAATATGGGCCATGCCACTTGCGCATACCTGGGAGATTTGCTGGGTCTGGAATTTATTTATCAGTCCATTCATGTGCCGGAAATTCGTATTTTGGTGCAAAATGCCATGCTGGAAAGCGCTTTGGCCTTGCACAAAAAGTACGGTGCGGATTTAGGCGCTTTGCAACTGCACATTACAGACCTTTTGGGGCGGTTTACCAATCAGGCGTTGGGAGATACCTGTCAGCGTGTGGGCGGAGATCCTGCTCGGAAATTGGGTCCGGATGACCGGTTGATCGGTTCTGCGGCGTTGGCCATGGAGCAGGGCATGACGCCTGCCTATATCACGGTGGGTACAGCAGCCGGTCTGCATCGGTATTTGAAGGAAAATGACATGACTCAAACCGTGGAAAATGCAAAAACGGTTTTGCGGGAAGTGTCGCTTTTGGATGTGGATGGATCTTTGGCTGGCATGATTTTGTGTAATTACGAAAAAATCTGCGCAGGCGCCACGTTGGAAGAACTTTGCGCGTATGCAGATGGGGTAAAAGCAAATACCCTAGGCGCTGTGGTATAAAAAAGAATAACACCCCCTTCTTCGGTAAAACTACGGAAGAAGGGGGGATTTTTTATGAAAGAGGAAGAAAAGAAGCCCATTCCGTGGGAAGTGAAAGATCCGAAACCGCAGGAAGTAAAGGGTGAAGACAAGAAAGTTATGTAAACCAACAACAAAACAAAAAGGGCAGGAATTTTCCTGCCCTTTTGTCAGTTGCAATTAGCCTTCTGCACGCATCTGAGCGAAGCATTCGCTGCAGAAAACGGGGCGGTCGGACTTGGGTTCGAAGGGAACCTTTGCCTCGCCACCGCAACGGGCGCAGGTAGCGGTGAAGAATTCACGGGGGCCACGGGCAGCGTTCTTGCGAGCGTCACGGCAAGCCTTGCAGCGCTGGGGTTCATTCTGGAAACCACGCTCTGCGTAGAATTCCTGCTCACCGGCGGTGAACACAAATTCATTGCCACACTCTTTGCAAACTAAAGTCTTGTCTTCGTACATGGAAAATACCTCTCTTCGGTTTGATTGCCCCGTGAAAGCCAACAGATGATCTGGTTGTAACGCGGAGTCAAATAATAATATTGTGGTTACACCACAAATTGCATTATACACATACGAAAGACAAATGTCAATCCTATCCCCGTATTTTTTTGCAAAATCTTCCTAAAATTTATACAAAATCAGCATTTTCAGATGTCAAATTGGGTTTGCCCGTCAAAGGGAATATGCAGATGTTCATAAGCCAAAGAGGTAACACATCTGCCTCGTGGGGTGCGGGTCAAAAAGCCGAGTTGCATCAAATAAGGCTCGTAAACGTCTTCCAAGGTTACGGCTTCTTCCCCGATGGTGGCAGCTAAAGTATCTAACCCAACGGGGCCACCGCCATAATTGCGAATAATGGCGCTTAACATCCGGCGGTCGATGTTGTCCAGTCCCAAATGGTCAACTTCTAACCGTTGCAAAGCCAAATCTGCCGCTTCCTTGGTGATGATACCATCTCCCAACACCAGCGCAAAGTCTCGAACACGGCGCAAAAAGCGGTTGGCGATTCTGGGCGTTCCACGGCTTCGTTTGGCAATTTCCATAGCACCGTCCGGTTCGATGGGCATACCCAAGATGGTGGCGCTTCTGGTTACGATTCGGGATAGTTCCTCCGGTGTGTAAAGTTCTAAACGCAATGACACGCCAAAGCGGTCACGCAACGGCGCAGACAGTTGACCGGCCCGTGTGGTGGCGCCAATTAAAGTGAATTTGGGTAAATCCAATCGGATGGAGTTGGCGCTGGGCCCTTTGCCCACAATGATGTCAATGGCGAAGTCTTCCATCGCGGGGTAAAGAATTTCTTCTACCACCCGGTTTAGACGGTGAATTTCGTCAATAAACAAAATATCGCCGGGATTCAGGTTTGTCAGCAGGGCGGCCAGGTCACCGGGCTTTTCAATGGCAGGACCGGAAGTAATGCGAATGCCTGCGCCCATTTCGTTGGCAATGACACCAGCCAATGTGGTCTTACCCAAGCCGGGAGGTCCGTAGAGCAAGGTGTGGTCTAAAGATTCATTGCGACGACGGGCGGCTTCAATATAGACAGAGAGATTTCCCTTGGCCTTTTCCTGACCGGTATAGTCTGACAGCAGTTTGGGGCGCAGACCGATTTCTCCGGCATCTTGAGGCGCGAAGGTAGGGGAAATAATCGGGCTATCTAACTCTTGTGAAAATTCTAAACTCATAAAAACCTCCGAAATCATGGACTTTGGGAGTGGGAACAGTAGCAGATATTGAGATTATCCCTTGATTACCATTTGTCGCAAGGCGTGGCGAACCAATTCCTCCGTGGAGGCGTTGGGGTCCGCACCTTTGAGGGCGAGGGAAATTTCGCTGGGAGAATATCCCAATTCCTGCAACGCGGCATGGGCAAGGGAGAGGTTCCCTTGAGAAACGGGGGCAGAGGGGGTGGGCATGGAAAAGTCCAGTTCCTTTTGACTGCCACCGATTTTGTCCTTAAGTTCCAAAATGATTCGCTGGGCAATTTTTTTGCCGATGCCTTGGGCGGCGGTGAGCAATTTTTCATCCCCGGTCATAACGGCTAACATGAAATTTTGCGGACCGGAGGCCAAAATGGAGATGGCGGCTTTTGGACCGACGCCGGTGACGGAGGTAAGCAATTCGTAGCAATTTTGCTCTTCCCGGCTGATAAAACCGTAGAGGTCAAAGGCATCTTCCCGAATGGATTCGGTAATGTAAAGTTTAGCCGGTTGGTTCAGTTTCAATTGTCCGGCAGTATATGAGGTAATACGGCAACCATAGCCGATGCCGCCACAGTCAATGACAGCCAAACCCGGTTCCAAAACTGTGACTGTACCGGAAACATAGTAAAGCATGGAGAAATCCTCCTTGTTATTTTTGAAGTTGGGCCAAGAGGGATGTGGAAGAACGGGCGTGGCACAAGGCGATGGCAATGGCATCGGCGGCATCGTCGGGTTTTGGCATTTCCGGCAGATTCAGAAGCCGTTTTGTCATATCCTGCACTTGATGCTTGGTGGCATTTCCGTAGCCTACCACCGCTTGTTTGACCTGCATGGGTTTATAGGAAGTGACTTCCAAACCTGCTTGTCGGATGGCAAGCAAAATGACGCCACGGCTTTGAGCAACCCCAATGCCCGTGGTGACATTCTGACCAAAAAACAGTTCTTCAATGGCCACAGCATCGGGCTTGGCCATTTCCAAAAGGTTTCGCATATCCTCGTAAATGATTTCCAATCGGGCGGAAAAATCCATCCCCGCAGGGGTGGTAATGGCGCCACATTGAAGCAGGTGGGAAGTACCTCGCTGTGATTCAATGAGCCCGAACCCCGTAATGCCGTAGCCGGGGTCAATCCCTAATATCCGCATTACACGCCCCCGTTGGCAATTTGCCAAACATAGAGCAAAAAGGCAATCAGGACAATGCCGGCGCCAATCCAAGCGGCAAGCCGTTGCCAGAGGGGGCGGGGGCGGTAGGGGGTAGTTTCCTGTTCTGCCATTTCTTCATTTTCCAAACGTTCATCTTCCATATTTCTCACCTCAAAGTCTATCATAACACATATGTTCTAATTTTTCTATCTTTTTTTGAAAATAATGAAGGTTTTGGTAGCAAGAAAGAAAACTTCCAGAATCACACATGATTTTCTCTTTTTGGGGAATACTTCCTTTGAAAAGGCGGTGGATGTGTGAAATCCTTTTGTCTGCAAACAAAAATTATATCCGGTACCGGCGCCGTACAGGAGTTAAAAACATTAGGCGCCAAAAAATTGATGGTAGTCTCTGATCCTTTCTTTGCCAAAAACGGTATGGCGCAGACCATAGCGGAATATGCCGGGGCGAAAGAAATTCAAATCTTCAGTCAGGTAATCCCCGACCCCACGGTGGCGCTGGTGGCGGAAGGGACTTCTATGCTCAAGGCCTTCGCCCCGGATACCGTAGTGGCGTTGGGCGGAGGAAGCGCTATGGATTGCGCAAAGGCTATGGTGTATTTTAGTGGTTTGCGCCCAACGTTAGTTGCCATTCCCACCACTTCCGGTTCCGGTTCGGAGGTCACAGATTTTTCTATTTTAACCCATGAGGGAATTAAGCATCCTTTGGTAGACCCGATTTTATCTCCTCAGGTGGCAATTTTGGACGACGGTTTGCTGGGACAGTTGCCGAAATCCTTAATCGCAGATGGAGGGTTTGATGTATTGGCCCATGCCTTAGAGGCCTTAGTGGCAAAAAACGCCAGCCCCATTACCGATGCATTGGCCAAAGATGCATTTTGCACCGCTTATGGGAGTCTGCCTGCCTCTTATGCAGGCCATCAGGAAGTTCGGCTTCGTTTGCATACGGCATCCACTATGGCGGGAATGGCCTTTACCCAAGCGGGGTTGGGAATGTGCCATGCCCTTTCCCATGTGTTGGGTGGCATGTATCATATACCCCACGGCCGGCTCAATGCGATTTTACTTCCGGAAGTTATTAGTTGTAACGCCCATAAGGCGGGAGAAAAGTATGCCAGCCTCGCCCGGGCTGCAGGGTTGGGTGGCAGTGCGGATGTGGTGGCTTTGCGAAATTTGAAAAACGGGTTGATTCGGTTGCGTAAAGAATTGTCCTTGCCCGCTACGCTGGCTCAAGCGGGGGTATCCCCCTACCAACTGCGTCAGGATATGAAAGCCATTGTCCATGGGGCTTTGCAAGATGCTTGTTGCGAAACCAATCCCATGGAAGTGGAGGATTTTATGCTGTACCGTGTGTTGGAAGAGGTGACGGGCAGTGCCTGAAGAACTCATCAGCGTCGGGCTGGATATTGGCACGACCTCCACCCAACTGGTGGTGTCTAAATTGCAGGTACAAAATGTATCCGGCAGTTTTTCTGTGCCCAAAATGCAGATTACACGCAGAGATATTCTTTATAAAAGTCCGGTGCATTTTACCCCGCTTCTGGATGAAAGTCTTGTGGATGCGAAAAAACTGAAAGAAATTGTAGAGCAAGAGTACCGCCTTGCCGGCATTACCCGGCAGGAGGTGGATACCGGAGCGGTGATTATCACCGGAGAAACCTCACGGAAGGAAAACGCCAAAGCGGTACTGTCCGCCCTTTCGGAGTTTGCCGGCCAGTTTGTGGTGAGCACTGCCGGACCGGATTTGGAAAGTGTGTTGGCGGCCAAAGGGGCGGGGGCGACAAAATATTCGGAGAAAACGGGAAAGACCCTACTGCACATGGACATTGGTGGCGGAACGAGTAATCTTTCTCTGATTCGAAAGGGAGAAATTGTGGCCACGGGATGCCTAAATGTGGGCGGACGGTTGGTAAAGACGGAACAGGGCGTTTTAACCTATGTTTCACCGGTGCTGAAGCCTCTTTTTGATTTGCAGGTAGGGCAAAGCATTTCGGAATCTCAACTTCAAGAAGTGGCAAATATGCTGACGCAGGCCTTGGAAATGGCTGCCGGACTCCGTCCTCCCACGGTTCTTTTGCAACAATTAACCACGGAGGGCACGTATATGGAAATTCCGGATGAGCCGGTCATGATTTCCTTTTCCGGTGGGGTGGCAGATTGCATTCAAACGGTGCATGACACCGGTGCTTTCGGAGATATGGGGCCGATTTTGGGACAATGCATTGGGAAAAGCCGATTATGTGATGCGCCTTACCGACTGGGGGAAGAAACTATCCGGGCTACGGTCATTGGGGCAGGATGCCACAGTACCCAATTGTCAGGCAGTACAGTTTTTTATCGCAATACGCTTTTCCCGCAAAAGGATATTCCCGTGGCGGTAGCCAAGCGGGAGATTTGGGAACTGCCGACAGAGGCATTGAAAGCATGGTGGGAACAAAAGAAAAAACAGTGGGATAAGGAATGCCTGCTTTTTCTGGAAGGCCCTTTGCCACACAGTTACGAAGAAATCCGTCTGTTAGGGGAATCTTTGGCTAAGGCAGGAGCAACCATGGTTGCCATGGAGCAGGACATAGCCAAGGCCTTGGGGCAGAACATAGCCTTGCACTTGGCAAAGGATGCGCCCTGCCTTTGCATGGACGGATTGCACTTAGGGGAGGAAAATTTTCTGGATGTGGGCGCTCCGGTGGGCCCGGCCCTGCCGGTGGTGGTAAAAATGCTGATATTCGGGAAGGAAACCCATGATAAATAATGGAAGAAACTCCCGATCGATCAAGGAGGACTTATGGTACTGAAAACAACCTTATTAGGAAAAACCTATGCCTTTCGGGATATTAAGGAAGTTCTTGCAAAGGCCAACGAAGAAAAAACGGGGGATAAACTGGCGGGGCTTGCGGCAGAAACCGCCCAGGAACGGGTGGCGGCCAAGGTGGTGCTGTCGGCGCTTACTTTGAAAGATTTGCGGGAAAATCCCGTCGTACCCTATGAAGAAGATGAAGTGACCCGCATCATTCAGGATGATGTAAACGAAAAAGCCTATGGGAAAATTGCCAACAAAACGGTGGCGGAGTTTCGGGAATGGTTGTTGTCGGAACGTACCACCGGAGATGACATTCGCAAGGCAAGCCGTGGTCTGACATCGGAAATGGTGGCGGCGGTATGCAAACTTATGAGCAATCTGGATTTGATTTACTGCGCCAATAAAATTACAGTCACTGCCCATTGTAATACTACTATCGGACTACCCGGAACGCTTTCTTGCCGTTTGCAACCCAATCATACCACCGACGACCCGGAGGGAATTACCGCCTCCGTGCTGGAAGGGTTGAGTTTTGGGGCAGGGGATGCGGTGATTGGCTTAAATCCCGTTACGGATAGCCCCCAGCAGGTGGAAAAGGTGTTGCGCAGATTCCAGGAGATTAAGGAGCATTGGGAGATTCCCACGCAAATTTGTGTGCTTGCCCATGTTACTGCCCAAATGAAGGCCATTCGGCAAGGCGCGCCTTGTGATTTGATTTTCCAGTCCATTGCCGGCAGTGAAAAGGGAAATGCGGCCTTTGGTTTTAATGCCCAAACCATTGCAGAGGCCCAGGATTTGCTTTTGCATGAAGGCACTGCCCAAGGGCCGAATGTGATGTATTTTGAAACCGGGCAGGGCTCGGAACTTTCTTCCAATGCCCACCATGGGGCAGACCAGGTGACCATGGAGGCGCGATGCTATGGCTTTGCCAAGCGGTTTTCTCCCTTTTTGGTCAATACAGTGGTGGGATTTATCGGACCGGAATATTTGTACGATGCCCGTCAGGTGACAAGAGCAGGCCTGGAGGACCATTTCATGGGCAAACTTACGGGCATTTCCATGGGTTGCGACTGTTGCTATACCAACCACATGAAGGCTGACCAAAATGATATTGAAAATTTGGCCACGTTGTTGACAGTGGCAGGGTGCAATTACTTTATGGGGATTCCCCATGGCGATGATATTATGCTCAATTATCAAACCACGGGGTTCCGGGAGACGGCAACCTTGCGGGAATTGACCGGAAAAACGGCCATCCCTGCATTTCAGAAGTGGCTTGAAAAAATGGGTTTTGTGGAAAACGGGCATTTGACGGCAAAGGCCGGAGACGGGTCTTGTTTACTGTTTTAAAGGGGGGAGAAAGATGAACAAGCAAGAGTTGATGGAGATGGTCACGGAAATTTTACAGCAGATGGACAGAGAACCTGCGGTAAAAGGAAGTGATTACCGTCCAGCCAACCCGGGCCCTCAGGCGGTGGATACCGGCTATGGGGACGGTGATTTTGTGCCGGATATTTCCGCATTGGATTTACGGAAGTTATACCTGACGGAAAATCCGGAAAAGGAAGAAATTTTCAGACAAATGAAGTTAAAAACCCCTGCCCGTTTGGGAAGTGGTCGGGCAGGCCCCCGATACAAGACGTTAACCATGCTTCGCTTCCGCGCCGACCATGCGGCGGCGCAGGATTCGGTATTTTCCCAAGTGCCGGAAGATTATGCGCAAAAAAATAATTTGGTGGCGGTGCAGACGCTTTGTCAGGATAAGGACGAGTATTTAACACGTCCTGACCACGGACGTGTTTTTGATGAGGAAAACCGCCAAAAGATTCGCAAGGCGGTTTCCGGAACGCCCAAGGTGCAGATTGTGGTTGGGGATGGCTTATCCTCGGCGGCTATTTTGGCAAATGCATCGGACTGTATGCGCGCCATGGAGGATGGTCTTAAGGCACGGGGCATTGACACCGGAACACCCTTGTTTGTCCGCTATTGCCGAGTAGGGGCAGGGGATGCTGTGGGGGATGTGACCGGATGCGAACTGGTTTGCGTACTGGTAGGAGAACGGCCGGGATTGGTGACGGATAAAAGTATGTCAGCCTATATCACCTATAAACCCCACACCGGAGTGTCGGAGTCGGCCCGAACGGTAGTCAGTAATATCCACGCTCAAGGCACTCCGGCAGCGGAAGCGGGTGCGTATATTGCAGAACTGATTGATACCATTTTAAAGAAAAAAGTGTCCGGTGTAGGACTGCATTTGGAGGAAAATGGATGATTCCGGTAAATATTTTGGCAGTTCGTTATTTGCCCGGAGCAGATCCGGCGCTGGCAGAATCTTTGGGAGCGCCAAAAGGTTATCCCAGTTTGGCTATGCTGACTACGGATAGTGACGATGCCACCTATATTGCGCTGGATGAGGCCACCAAGGCCGCGGATGTAAAGGTTTGTTATGCCAGAAGTTTCTATGCCGGCGCAAGTAATGCCACCACGCCCAATGCCGGAGAGGTCATTGGCGTTTTGGCAGGCCCTACCCCCGGCGCTGTGCGAAGCGGTATGGATGCCGCCATTTCCGCTTTGGGGCGCATTGGTTTTGAAGAGGTGGCGGGCGTGCCTTACCTTGCCCATACCATCAGCAGTTCCGGTTCCTTTTTGTCAGCAGAAGCAGGTGTGCGGGAAGGACAGGCGTTGGCGTATCTCATCGCCCCTCCGTTGGAAAGCATGTATGCTTTGGATCAAGCATTGAAAGCAGCGGATGTGGTGTTATGTAAACTATACAACCCTCCCAGTGAAACCAATTTTGGCGGGGGAATTTTATGCGGAACGCAGTCTGCTTGCCGTGTGGCGTGCAGTGTCTTTGCGCAGGCGGTGGCGGAAGTGGCAAAGAAACCTGTGTAAGCGTTCAGATAAGGAGTGAAACTATGGAATTGGAAAAAGACCTTGCCGCCAGGCAGGAAGCCAGAATTTTGTGCCGGCAGGCGGAAAAGGCGCAGAAAGAATTGGCAAATATGTCTCAGGCGCAGTTGGATAGTATCGTGGAGGCCATAGCAACTGCCTTTTCCGCATCTGCGGTGGAGTTGGCGGAACTGGCTGTGCGGGAAACGGGGTTTGGGAATGCGGAGGACAAAACCGTAAAGAATGAATTTGCATCCCGTCGGGTTGCAGAAGCGGTACGGGGTATGAAAACAGTGGGAGTATTAAAAGAGAAGGAAGAGGAAAAACTATGGGAAATCGGCGTACCCGTTGGCGTGATTGCCGCTATTGTCCCCAGTACCAATCCTACCTCCACTGTGTGTTACAAGGCAATTATTTCGTTAAAAGCAGGCAATAGCATTGTATTTTCTCCCCATCCCAAGGCGGTGCAATGTACCCTTCGGGCGGCAAAAATTGTGGCATCTGCTGCAGAAAAGGCCGGCGCGCCTGCAGGGAGCGTTGGGTGCTTGAGTTTGGCATCTATGGCCGGTTGTCAGGAATTGATGGGCGCGCCGGAAGTGAGACTGATTTTGGCAACCGGCGGTCCGGCCATGGTGCGTTCTGCTTACTCCTCGGGGAAGCCCGCTATCGGCGTGGGCGCAGGGAATGGGCCTGCGTATATTCACCATTCGGCAGATGTAGTCAACGCCATCGCCTGCATTCGCAGGTCAAAAAGTTTTGATTACGGAACGGTTTGTGCTTCCGAGCAGAGTATTATCGTAGAAAAGCGAATGGAAAATGCTGTTCGGGAGGAAGCAAAACGGCAGGGATTCTATTTTATGAATTCTGAGGAAGCCGGGGCTTTGGCAAAATTGCTTTTTAAGCCAAACGGAACGTTAAATCCGGAAATTGTGGGGAAAAAAGCAGAAATTTTAGCCTCTATGGCTGGGTTCTCCGTACCTCGGGATACGGCAGTTTTGGTGGCAAGGGAGCAGGAGGCAGGTCCTACAAGACCTTATTCCATGGAGAAACTATGTCCCGTACTTGCCTTTTTTGTCATGGAAGATGAGGATGCGGTGCTTCAAAAGGCTGTGGAAGTCCTGACCCATGAAGGAAGTGGGCACACCTTTGCCATTCATGCTCAGGACCGGGATGTGGTACGGAAATTTGCGCTGCGGATTCCGGTATCCCGATTTTTGGTCAATACACCGGCGGCTTTGGGTGGTATCGGAGAAAGCACCCGTTTGTTCCCGGCTTTGACCCTTGGGTGCGGTGCCGTGGGAGGAAGTTCCTCTTCCAATAACATTTCCCCCTTGGATTTAATCAATATCCGCCGGGTGGCATGGGGGATGGAGAAACCCCAGAAAGAGGAAAAGACCTCTTTGGATGAGAGGCTGATTGATCAACTGGTTTCCAAAATTCTGGCAAGGATGGATAAATAAGGAACGTTATTTGTCATTGTAAGTATTTTTGCTTGCTTTGGCACATAATAGGATAAACTTTAACATCGATAAAAAATGAAAGGAAATGAACAAAATGGATACAAATTCTTTGGGTATGATTGAAACAAAAGGCTTGATTGGCGCAATCGAGGCGGCTGATGCTATGGTGAAGTCCGCTAACGTCCAGTTGGTAGGCAAGGAGCAAGTCGGCGGTGGCTTGGTTACGGTGATGGTACGCGGAGACGTAGGCGCTGTGAAGGCCGCTACCGATGCAGGGGCTGCAGCGGCAGAGAAAGTGGGCGAATTGATTTCTGTCCATGTGATTGCCAGACCTCATGCAGAAGTAGATGCCATTTTGCCGAAGGATCGCAAGTCCGGTTCTGCGCCCAAACAGTAAATGCTGTATACGGAAGAAACGGTCAGGGCTAATATCCGCAACCGGGAGGGCAAGCGTGTCTTTTTTCTAAGGAAAGAAGACACCCTAACTCCCGGCGCCCGGGATTTCTTAAATCGGGAACGGATTGAAGTGTTGGATGCTTCTCAGGCAAAAATAGAAGTCTACAGACTGCTTAGCGGTGGGGAAATACGGGAAAAACCGGAACATATGACCCATCTGCATGGCGATGTTTTGGTCAGCAAAACCCATCCAAGAATTGCTTTTCGTGGGGCGATAGATACGCTGGAAGCAGACATTTTACTATGTCAGTTGACGGCATCACCGAAAATTTGCGGACAATTGGAAGAAATATTGCAGTATTGTCGGAAATTGATTCGTTGTGATGTGCTGGATGAGCCCATGCCGGATGAAGCACTTTGCGGGCTGACTCAATCGGAAATCCGTCAACGCAGTCATTTTCCGCAGGATTTTTATGCCCAGCCCCATTTTATGCCTTCGAAAGCAGATGGGGAGAAAATATTACGACTGAATCGGTGTCGATGTACGGCAAGAAATGCAGAACGTATGGCGGTTCATGCGTTTGCGGATCGGGAGGGAACACCT
>JAZKZB010000027.1:0-1791 GCA_045612425.1 Faecousia sp. | reverse complement strand
TACATCTTTCCCTGCATTCAATGCATCAATGGTAATGGTGCTGTGCATCTTATTAGGTGTGCAGACAGATACCGCATCCACTTCAGGGTCTGCTAAAATTTCCTTATAGTCATAAACTGCAGTTGCGCACCCATACTTCTTTACGGCTTCATCAGCCCTTTCCGGAATAATATCACAAAAATACTTAATTTCCACATCCGGGTTATTCAGATAGGACGGAATATGTTGATTATTTGCAATTGTACCGCATCCAATGATTGCTACTTTGACTTTTTTCATAAAAACAACCTCCTAAATCGGTTTTAAATAATGCACCGTCATTGTAGCACAAAGGATTTTTATTGGGTATCTATTGCCATTACTTCCCCAAAAGGAAACAACAAAATAACAAAAACAGACAATAATCACATAACATTTTCCATGCTTTTTCGGGAAAGTTCCCCAAAGAAGCACATTGTTTCGATATGCACAACAAAAGACTCGGGCAAATTTGCCCGAGTCTTTCGCTTATTTCTTTAAATCAGCGGCAATGATTCTCTTCATCGCCTCAATTCCAACCTTAATTGCGCCGGAAGTATCTTCGGTCATAGGCATAAACATGCCTGCCTTTTCCCGTTCCTGATTCCAAACAACATGAAAA
Source organism: Faecousia sp. (assembly GCA_045612425.1). Lineage (GTDB taxonomy): Bacteria > Bacillota > Clostridia > Oscillospirales > Oscillospiraceae > Faecousia. The sequence goes on along the minus strand of JAZKZB010000027.1, from coordinate 1,151 downwards.
CAACTTCCGCACCGAACGCCCAAAGCAGCAGCCACTACAAACAGCGCGGCCGACTCCATTTCGCTGGATTTCACGCCGAGACGCTTCCATGCCTCCCACTTTTGAAGAAGTTCATAAGAGACCGGCGACTTCTCAGGGCTATGCTGGCCGTAGAAGGAATCTTTGCATTGCACCACACCAGTATGGGTTTTGTATCCCAAATCCTCACTGGCGGTCTTCAGCGCGGCCGTCACATCAAAATCTGCAACTGCGGGAAATTCCAAAGGCGCATATTCCAAGGATGTATGCTCAAACCGGATAGCGCCGGTGGCTACCACCACATCCCCGGGGCAAACATCCAATGCAATTCCACCGGTAGTACCAACCCGAATAAAGGTATCGCAACCAATGGCAGCCAGTTCCTCCATGGCAATAGCAGCAGATGGCCCTCCAATTCCGGTGGAACATACAGATACTTTTTCTCCCAGCAGAGTACCGGTATAGATGTTATATTCCCGATTCATGCCAACATGAACGGGATTTTCAAAATGCGCAGCAATGCTCTCACATCTTCCCGGGTCACCGGGCAAAAAGCAATAGCGACCCACATCTCCTACGTTACAACGGATATGAAACTGTTCCCCAATATCTTGCATAGCAATACCATCCTTTCTGTGATGTCAAAATAAACTAACCTGACTGGTGTCGGGCAAATTTCCGAAAGCCCCTGCTTCCTTTAACATTTGAATGTGCGTTTTGGAAACCTTCGGACAAGCAGCAGCAAATTCCTCAATGGAAATAAATTTGCTGTTGCCGCGGCCTTTCACAATATCTTTGGCTGCATTTTCACCCAAGCCGGCAATGGCTACAAACGGTGGTAAAAGTTTCCCATCCATTACCCGGAACTTCGTGGCATCACTTTCATAGATGTCAATGGGCAAAAACTCAAAACCACGCAGGTAAAATTCATAAACGACTTCCAACGTAGTCAGCAAATCCTCGTCCTTGGCCGAAGCATCTTCATTATTGTCAATGGCTTCAATAGATTGCTTGGCAAATTCGATACCCTTTGTCATCAACTCTGCATCAAACCCACCCTTTTGGCTTCTGCGATAAAAATAGGCAGAATAGAACGCCAAAGGATGATGAACCTTAAACCAGGCAATGCGAAA
>JAZKZB010000026.1:0-8049 GCA_045612425.1 Faecousia sp. | reverse complement strand
GAGGGAAATTTTGGAACCGACGGGAATTTCGTCGATTTCCGGTCCAATGACTTCGATCTTGTGATCTTCGATTTCAGCGGCTTCTTTGGTCTGCACCAATTCGAAGCAGTCCACACGGGAGCCGTCCACTTCCACCTGCATATCGCCCTTACGGATGATTTCGCCTTCGAAAGCAGTGGCAAAGGCCACGGGAATGTCGATGTTGGTGATCTTCAGTTTAATGTCGCGGGCTTCCAAAGAAGTTGCGTTCCACTTAGTGGTATCCAGTTGTTGAATCAGGCTCTTGGGAACCCGGAACATATTCTCGGTTTCGTTGGAGATAACGGGGAAGCCCAAGCAGATAGCGCCGGCGCCGTAGGATACGATTTCATCGTTCAAAGGCTTGTAGGCGTTCACGAAAGCGCGGACACGGTCCATGGTGTACTTGGCCAATGCGGGGAAGTCACCGGGGGTGATATTGCCGAAAATCAATGCGGCACGGATAGCAACCGACACAATGTGGATGACGGATTGCATTTCGTAGCCCAAGGGACAGACACGCACGCCTTCACCGGTTTTCATGCCGGCATCGGCCAGGTGCTTAATGCCTTCGCCGGTCACGGTGACTAGCATACCTTGTGCCTGATAGGATTTTGCCAAAGCAACGGTTTCTGCAGGGTCGTCTGCACCGCCGATGATAACGGCAACGCCGGGAATGTCTCCGGTAACCAGCGGCACGCCCAAGTTACGGACGAAAGCGTCGGTCAAGTGACCCATTTCGGGTTCTGCATAGGGCTGAGCGCCGTTTAAGTATTTCAGTGCTTCCAAAAATTCTGCACACAGTGCCGAAGCAATACCACTTTCAAAAGCGTCGTGCAGACGGTTGTTGCGGGTCATTTTGGCCTTGATGGTTTCCATGGCGGCCTTCATTTCACCCAAAGTGTTGATTTTCACACCTGTCACGCCGTAATAGCAGGGCAGGGAGTAAGCAGTGTCGGGGAAGGACACTGCACAGCCTTCGCCGTTGGCGGCGGTGGCTTCGTCGATAGCGGCGACACAACGGTCGTAGTTGTAGTCGTTACCGCCAAAAACTCTGTCAAATAGTGTCACGGTATTTCCTCCTAATTTCATAGTTTGGTTATGTTATTCACAATTCAAGCGCTCTTTGATTTTTTTGATTTCCTCGATGGCGGTGGGGCTGACATCGTAGGGGGATTTCCCCTGGCGGTCAGCATCCATGATTTCCAAATTGTAGTGAATCATACCCAGCAAATCCTCGGCAGGAATGTTTTCCCGGATGAAGGCTTCGTCTTGGGCATCCCGAACCTTGTTGGCCACCACGCGCACTTTTTTGACTCCTAAATCGGAAGCCAACCGTTTTACATTTCGGTAGGTTTGTACGCTGCGGCTGCCGGGTTCAATGACCACAAGAAACTGATCCATATTGGCGGCAGTGCCACGGCCTAAATGTTCCAAGCCTGCTTCCATGTCCATAATGACCACGTCGCCCTTGCGGTAGGTCAGGCTGGCTAAAATCTGCTTGAGCATTACGTGCTCGGGGCAGACACAACCGCTGCCACCCAAATCCACCGTACCCATGACCAACAGTTTGACACCGTTGATTTCTTTGGCGTATGTGTCGGGAATATCGGCCACATAGGGGTTGAGTTTATAGAACTTATTGTCGTCGCTGGCGCCGGTGCGTTCTTTCGCAAGGGTTCGCATTTTAGAGATGGGGACAATGCTGTCTACATCTTCCTGACGCATCCCTAACGCCAATCCTAAATTGGCATCGGGGTCTACGTCGGCGGCCAGAACGGTACGGCCTTCTGCGGCATAGAGCCGGGCTAAGGTGGAGGACAATGTGGTTTTTCCCACACCGCCTTTGCCGGTAATTGCTACTTTCATTTTGGAAAATCCTCGAATCTAAGGGAAGTAATAAGGTAGTGATACGGAGTAAATTACACCGTATCTGTAAATTTAGATACCCAAAGCGGCACGCTTGGCTTCGATGCAGGCGATCATCTTGTCACCCAAAGCATCAATGTCGGTATCCACCACAAACTTGGCTTCCACCCATGTGTTGATGCCGTTTTCGCCTTGCAACAGTTCGGTGACTTCCGTAGAACCCTTGGAGTAGGGGTCTACACCCAGGAAGGTTTCGATACCGGTGGCAACGACATAGTTGCCGATGGAAACAGCCTTTTCGGACATCCATTCGGGGGCGCAACCCACCACGGGGACTTGGGAAATGTTGATGCCCCAGTCCTTGGCGATGTCGGAGGCCAGAATCATCATACGGGAAATGTCAACGCAGGAACCCATGTGCAGAACGGGAGGAATGTTTGCCAGTTCGCAAACACGCTTCAAACCGGCGCCACAGTATTCCTTAGCCTTTTCGGGGTCCATCAAACCTGCCTTGGCGGCAGCCTGAGCGGAACAACCGGACACAATCAGAATAATATCGTTTTCCAACAACTTCTTCATCAATCCGATGTGGGCGGAGTCGGGACGAACCTTGGGGTTGTTACAACCGACCATCGCCACAGCGCCACGAAGAACGCCGGAATGCACACATTCGATCAGAGGCTTGGTAGTGCCGAATTCGTCTACCTGAGAGTTGGCAACACCGTCGAGCACTTTCTTGATGGCTTCTACGGAGTAACCGACTCTGGCCTTTTGCTTCTGGCTGGGAATGTTGATCAGATCGGGGTTGCGGTTTTCGAAGTTGTCAATGGCCATCTTCACGATTGCCTTTGCGTTCTCACCGGCAGTTTCTGCATGGAACTGGATGAATTCGGAGTCGGGCATCCGTGCGATGGGAGAAGTGGTGATGAATTTGGTGTGGAAGCACTTGGAGAGGGGGCCCAGAGCAGGGAAAATACACTGCACGTCCACCACGATGGCTTCACAAGCACCGGTAAGTACTACATTTTCTTGGTTCAGGAAGTTACCTGCCATGGGGATGCCATGCCGCATGGTGACTTCGTTGGATGTACAGCAGACACCGGAAACGGTAATGCCCTTAGCGCCCTTACTCTTGGCGTAGGCAATCATTTCGGGGTCGTTGGCGTAGTATACCACCATTTCAGACAAACTGGGGTCATGGCCGTGGACAACAATGTTCACATTGTCCTTTTCCATAACACCGATGTTTGCTTCGGTATCCACTGGCTTGGGAGTGCCGAACATGACATCGGAGAATTCGGTGCCCATCATGGAACCGCCCCAACCGTCGGACAGACCTGCCCGCAGAGCCTGACGAATCAGCGCTTCCGGCAAAGAGGAACAACCCATGTGGGTCATGTGCATGGCGGTGGAAACTTCCCGGTCGATGGCGCGGGGCATGATCTCATGCTTTCTCCAGATTTCCTTGGTGTGCTCGGGAGCGCGCTGGGCAAATTTTTGCTCGCCGAAGGGGAAGCCGTATTCCAGCAGACCGATTTCAGCCATTTCGTGCGCCAAAGCATAAATGTCTTTGCCTTCGGTTTCTACGCCCCATTCCTTAGCAATGCGAATTAACTTTTCAGGGTCTTTTACCTGATAGTTACCGCCCTCCTTGGTTTGGTGCAGGGTGTGCATAATCTCACGACCGTGGTCGGAGTGCGCTGCCGTACCACCAACGGTGAAGCGCAAATAGTTACGGGCAACGATACCGTGAACATCACAACCACAAATGCCACGGGGGCTCTTGGGAGTGATACGGCAGGGACCCATGGAGCAGATTCGGCAGCAAGTACCTGCTTCACCGAAGCCACAGTGGGGTGTTTGGTTCTTGACTCTTTGCTGCCAGGTATCTGCGCCAACTTTCTTGCCGTTTTCCAGCAGGGAATTGGTGGCTTCTTCCATTTCCTCGACAGTTGTCAAATAAGCCCAATCCTTCAATCTTGTTTCCTCCTATATAAGTATTCATCCGATACGCAAGGCGCGTATCGGGCGCATAGTGTATCAATAATATTCTACTATATATAGCACCGGAAAGTCAATTGTTGTTTTATCCACATTTTAAAAGAAATTACCCATCCCCTATAGGGGGTTTTCGACAGATTTCATAATTTGCTTCGCAATTCCCGATTTCTTGGAAAAAAGTTGACTTTTTTCCAGAGGTGCAATAAAATGGATATATGCATTTTTAAGTGCAAAAAGGAGGAAGAAATATGAAGAAAGTGGGAAAGTTTTTTTTAGGCCTGCTGGTTACGATTTTGTGCATTGTATTGACATTGTCTACCATGATTACCATCTTGGTGGCGGATGTGCGCACTTTGTCCAGCAAAGACGGCATTCAAACCATTATCAGTGAGTTCTTGAAGCCTTCTGCCCCTGCCGGCAGACCGGTGGCCATGCCCGGCACACCCAATACCCGTTATGCACCGCCCAAGGCGATGGCAGAATTGGATATGGATGCGCTGATGAATGGCGATAATGGCGCGCTGATTCAGTGGTTGTTCGAGACTATGACAGAGGGCATGGGAGAGGAATTAGAGGTTACCTTGGAGCAGGTGGAGGACTTTGTTGAAAAATCGTCTGTTGATGATTACCTGACAGAAAAAAGCGCAGGGATTGTCAGCGACTTCCTGACCGGTGAAAAAACCACTACCTTTACCATGGAAGAAATTCAGGAGCAGTTGGAACTGAATGCGGAACTTCTGAAAGAGACTTTTGATATTGAGATAAGCGATGAGTTTATTCAGGAAGTGAAAAACGCTGTGGAAGAAACCGGCGTTGTGGAACAACTGAATAAGGACGGTTTACAGGCGTTCCTGCCGGCTGAAATGCTGGATGCTATGGTGCAGACAGAAGAAATGTCTGCTACCAATGTGATCAGCGGTATTGTGGATGGTTCCGTAAAAGTCAACCTTGGCACCATTATGAAACTGTTCCGGGATCTGGTAAGTTTGGAAACATTGCTGATTTGCATTGGTTTCTGCGCCGGGTTAATCGGCCTGGTGTTCTTGTGCCGTTGGAAGCGGTATTATCGGGCCATGATTGATATTGGTATTACCTTTACAGTGACCGGTGCGATTTGCATGGTTCCGGCCATCTTCTACTGGGTTGGCAAAGATATGCTGTTGTCTATGCTCAAGGACATAAAAATCAGCACATCGTTGATGGATAGCATTATCAATCAGACGTATCCCATTTCCTTGGGCGTATTGATTGGCGGCATTGTGTTGCTGGTTGCAGGCATTGTGCTTGCTTGCGTCCATAAATCCCGGGTTAAGGCTCGCTTACAGGCAGCAGAAGCCAAGATTTTGGAAGTGGCTGCCAGAGCAGAGGCCATGGAAGAGGAAATGAAAAAGGTGGAACAAACCGCCGTTTCTGTAGAGGAAATTGTGGAAGAGTTTGCCCAGAACGAGGAAACTACTGCTCAGGAAACTGCAGAAGAAATTGCAGAACCCGACGCGCAGGAAACACCGGTTGCGCAAGAAGAAAATGTAGATGAGGTTTCGGAAGAAACACCTGCTGAAGAAGCACCTGTGGAAGAGAAGCCTGCGGAAGAAGCGACCGCAGAAGTGTAATATAAAAAATGGGGGCAGTCGTTTGACTGCCCCCCATTTTTTATAAGGGAGATTGTTTGATTTTGGCGTAACGTCGGGGATATTGGCTGGGGGTAGGGGATACTTTGCGCAGGATAATTACGCAATGATTGGCCCCATCAATGTCAAAAGAGCGAATTTGCTCTACTTTCAGCCCCAGACGGGCGATGGCGTTTTTTGCCTCGGCGATTTCTTCCTGCGCAGCAGAGCCTTTCATAGCGATGACGCATCCGCCTACTTTTACATAGGGAGCGGTTAATTCCAGCAAAATATTCAGTCTGGCAACGGCTCGGGAGGTGGCAAAATCATAGGTCTCCCGACAATTTTCCACGGCCTCTTCTGCCCTGGCGGTGATACAATTTACCGAGACACCCAATTGGGGCAATATGGTCTCCAGCCACTTGATGCGTTTGCCTAAACTGTCCAGCAGGGTGATATTTGCTTGAGGGCAGGCGATGGCCAAAGGCACTCCGGGGAAACCGGCTCCGCAACCTACGTCAATGCCTCGTTTTCCTTGCAAGTCCACGGTGGAAAGGACGGTCAAACTGTCCAGCAGATGCAATTTTGCTACTGCTTTCGGTTCTGTAACGGCGGTTAAATTCATAACTTCATTTTGGGAAATCATGGCCGCGGCGAAGTCGCATAAGGTGTTCTGAATCTCTTCTGAAAGGGATAATCCGATTGTGGGCAGACCGTTTTTTAAGGTTTCACGCATAGCGAGCCCATCCATTTCCGGATAAGGGCGCGCTTAACTCCACCTGGTTCTTGTCAGTGGGGTCAAAACCTTCTTCCTCGTCTTGATGTTCAGGCATATAGATTTCCTGAATGTACCAGGAAACCAGTAAGTCGCAAACTTCCCCGTAGGATTGTACACCCTGGGTATTTCCGCTGGCCTTTAAATAGGTGTCGTTTACAGAAGTGGCGAAATTGGTGGCCGATTCTTTCTGGTTTTCGCTGAGATAGGTTTGATATTCCTGCATATCGTGCTTAAGCCCTGGGCTAATGCCGGCATAAATTTCCCGCGCTACATTGGTAGCGGTAGAGGTGTCAATGGAGACAAGGGCAAAATAGCAGTAGCGGAAAGCCATGAAATAGCCGGAGTATTGGAATACCACGTCGGGGTTGGCAGTGCTAGCCAAAAAAGCGGATAAATTGGCATCTCGTTCCGAGACGATACACCGTCGATGCGCCAATTCGTGGCACATGGTAAAGGGAATGGATACCGCAGGCAGATTGGGGTTGACGGCGGCCTCACCGGTGAAGGGCATGGTGATGCCGGAAATGCCCATAGAGGTATACATATCTGCCCATTCCAATTTCTTGACGGGGGCGGTAGCACCGGCAAAGACAGATAAGGACTGTTCATACGTTAAGATTTCATAGCCGTCGTTGGAGATATTTGCCATTTCTTCAAAGGAAGGGAATTGGAGATTACTTGCTTCATCCCGGGGGACGATGGAGGAAAGGGCATTGGCTTGGTCCCGATAATAAATGGTGGCTTCGGCCAGTTCGGTAACGTTGTATTTTGTAACTTTCAGTCGGATGTCATCTGCCAAAGGGCCGGCATAATTGTTCAGACCGTAAAGACCCACTTGCATGGTCCACAGCAAGGCAACGCCACTGAGCACCCAGCCCAGCCATTGGACAAAGTTCCAACGGAACAGAATCATGAGAACCACGGTAGCAAACAAAATGACGATCAATAAGATTGCCAGCACCTGCCAAACGCAAAAATCAACGCCGGCAGACCATTCGGCCAAGGTGGATTGAATCAAACGGGTGATATAAGGATAGACCATGTCTACCAACGCCCGATGCCCGGAAGCAAACCAGGTTAAACCGCCGGCAATGGCGGCAATGATCACCGCAGTTAAATAGCCACGCCAATATTTCAAAGGAAACCCTCCTTTATGAAAAAGTATACTCTTATATAGTATAGCACATTTTTCCCTGCTTGTAAGCCCCTATTTTTGAAAAATGAAAAAAAGTAAAAAATATTTTCTAAATGAGAATAATTCTTATTGACAAATAGAAAACTCTGTGATAGAATGCACTTGTAAGCAAAAACATCTCATTTTAGCAGGAGGACGTTATGGAACCACGTACGAAACATTTCAAAAAACGCGAAGCCATTCTCTCCTGCTTGCGCAACACCACTGCCCATCCTTCTGCGGAAGCGTTGCATCAAATGCTTCGGGAGGAACATCCTGACATTTCCTTGGCTACGGTGTACCGGAATTTGTCTTTATTTAAAGAGCAAGGGGTCATCGCAAGTTTAGGTAGTGTGCAAGGCGTGGAGCGTTTTGACGGCAATGCAAAGCCACATGTGCATTACATTTGCAGTCAATGCGGAAGCGTTCTGGATTTGAGCCATATCTCCGTGCCGGAAGAACTGTGTTTGTCAGCGGCTGCCGATGCAGGTGGTGTGGTAAGCGGATGTTCCCTTACGTTTACAGGATGTTGCGGTCAATGTGCAAAAGCAGAATCTATGAAATGAAATATTATTTTTGGAGGAAAAAGTTATGAAAAAATT
>JAZKZB010000025.1:0-5081 GCA_045612425.1 Faecousia sp. | reverse complement strand
ACTCCCGACTGCTCAGCAGTCGGGAGTTTTTATCTGACAAATCTTATACCCTTTCCAGCACAATGGCTGTCCTGCAGGGCAGATATAATTGCAAAGCAGACGTCCCATCATCCGCATCTTTCGTCACATAGTTCTGATGCGCCACCCGGCCGTGACCACCGTAACAAGCATCATCTGTAGAAAGAATGACGCGATATTTTCCTCTCTGCATCTTTACAAAATATCCCTCATAACTGCGATTGGCATCCAAATTCACCACAATTAGCAGGTTCCCTTTTTCATAAGCAAGGATTCGGTCACTTTCATGAACCAGCCATTGATAATCCTTTTGGGAAAACAATCGTTTCCTCTTGGCAAGCGCCACCATATCCTGCTCAAATTTATATAAATATTGATATTTCAAATCCAGGTTGTCCGCCAAAGACCATTGGCGGCGGCAATAATGATAACTCCAGCCATTCCCCTCTCTTGGAAAATCAATCCACTCCGGATGGCCAAACTCATTTCCCATAAAAGTAAGGTAACCCTCACCGCCTAAACTCATGGTAATGAGCCTTAAGATTTTGTGTATCGCCATACCTCTGTCAATCACAGGATTGGGATTGTTTTTATCCATTGACCAATACATTTCCTGATCGCATAAGCGGAACATCAAGGTCTTATCGCCCACCAATGCCTGGTCATGGGATTCACAATACCCAATTACCTTCTCCCCGGGCCAACGACTCACTAATTCATAGTAAATATGATTCAGATTCCAATCTTCATCCCGAGATTCCTTCAAAAGTTTTATCCACAAATCCGGCACGCCCATTGCCAATCGATAGTCAAATCCAATTCCGCCATGGCGAATCGGCAAACACAGTCCCGGCATTGCAGAAACATCTTCGGCAATTAAAATTGCCTTAGGATTTACCTGGCGAACCAATTCCGTGGCTAATTGCAGATATGCCACAGCCTCCGTATCTACATTCATGGAAAAATAGGAATCTAAATCACTGAAATGGCTTCCTAACCCATGATCATGGTAGAGCATGGACGTAACGCCATCAAAACGAAATCCATCAAAATGGTATTCTTCCATCCAGAATTTTAAATTGGACAGTAAAAAATGCAAAACCTCCGGTTTTCCGTAATCAAAGCATTTTGTTCCCCATGCACTGTGATCTCCCCGGGGCCCAGCATGAAAATATTGATAATCCGTACCGTCAAATTCATTGATTCCCTCACGAGTATTTTTGCAGGCATGAGAATGAACCACATCCAGCAACACCGCAATTCCCATGTTATGCGCATCATTGATCAAGCGTTTCAGATCTTCCGGCATTCCATAACGGGAAGAAGCCGCAAAGAAATTCGTAACCTGATAACCAAAAGAAGCGTAGTAAGGATGCTCCATAATGGCCATAATCTGCAAAGTGTTATAGCCTAAATTTTTAACTCTGGGCAGAACATTCTGCCGAAATTCTTCGTATGTGCCAACCTTTCCCTCTTCCTGCGCCATGCCAATATGACACTCGTAAATCAGCAAATCTTTTTCAGGCCGAAAACCACCGTCCGTCCATTTAAACGACTCTACATCGTGAACTACGCCATTCCATGCGCCGTTTTCGTCTTGAACAACCCGTTTTATATAAGCAGGAATTCGCTCCATCTCCCGGCCGTTATGGACCACCACAGCCGAAATACGCTGCCCATTTCTTAATGTATCTGTTCCCTCTAATGCAATTTCAAATACGCCATCGGCCAATTTTGTCATAGGATGCGCATGGCGGTTCCAATGACAAAAATCACCGGTAAGATACATTTCATCAGCACCGGGCGCCCACTCCCGATACACCCATCCGGTCTGGGTTTTATGAATACCGAAATAATGATGCCCGTTGGCAAAATCAATTAGTCTTTTTCCCTTTTGCAGAATTTTCTTTTTCGTCTTTTTATAGTTTTCCCTGCGAAGCACCAAGTCATTTTCATATGGCTTTAGACAAGGATTGTTGTCAATCAATTTCATATTGTACTTCCTTTCCGAAAACTTTTCTCTTATTATATCACGTTCCGGAATTTCTTTCAATCACTTTCAGACATTTGGAAACGGTTGCATCCCATCAATATCCGTGTTATAATAAGAAAAGAGGTGAAAAACATGAAAATCACGCACTATATCGAAACCGGTAGCCACGATCCAACTTACAATCTTGCTTTTGAAGAATACATACTGCAGAATTTTCACTACGGAAATATTCTAATTCTTTGGCAAAATGAACCTTCTGTCATTGTTGGCAGAAACCAAAACACCTCTGAAGAAATCAATCCTTATTTTGTAGATACAAATAAGATAAATGTGGTTCGAAGAAACACGGGCGGTGGCGCAGTTTATCATGATTTAGGGAATCTCAATTACTCCTTTATTACTGACGGAAATCGTCTTGGGGAAAATACCCTTACCCCCTTTTTAGAACCGGTTGTGAAAACCCTACAGTCTCTTGGGTTAGATGCCAGCGCCACAGGGAGAAACGACATTTTGATATCCGGTAAAAAAGTGTCCGGTACTGCCCAACAATTTCACAAAGGAAGAATCCTCCACCACGGTACGCTTTTGTTCCGTTCCGATCTGAATGTGATCAGCAATGCCCTGAAACCGGATGCCACAAAATTTCAATCCAAAAGTGTAAAATCTGTACGAAGCCGGGTTGGAAACATTAGTGATTTTCTGGATTTGGATATGGATTTACCCGCTTTTTGGGCATATCTGAAAAAATATCTTACCACCGAAGACACCAAACTTTTGACATTATCTTCAGAGGACAAGGCAAAAATACAAAAACTGCAAGAAGAAAAATACAAAAGTTGGGACTGGAACTACGGAAAATCACCCCGTTGCCAAATGCATTTCCGCAACCGCTTTGCCGGTGGTTTGTTAGACATTTCTTTGTCAGCAGAAAATCAAATCATCACGCAGTTACAAATCCGCGGTGATTTTCTTGCCGTCTCCCCTATCGCAGATTTGGAAAAGGCCCTCATCGGGTGTCCTTATCTACCAGACGATTTGAATAAGAGATTCCATACGCTCCCCCTTTCTCAATACTTGGGAACGATTGCCCCAGAAGAATTTATGAAAACACTTCTTGGGGAAACATAAAAAACTCCGATGTAACATCGGAGTTTTTTATATCTCAATTTCCATTGTTTGCATAGGGTCGCATAACAGTTTGGCAGGATACGGAAGATTTACAAGGGCCTTTTGCGCACTTTCACGATAGCGGTTACAATCATCTTCGGCAAAAGGCAAATGATAAACAACCACCTGCTTCGGTTTCATCACCTCTGCAAGAAACTCCCTGCCCTTTTTCAGCGTAATCCATGGGAAATTTAAGAAAGCCGCATCCACCGGCAATTCTTTCACCAATTCTCCCAATGCATCACTACCCATTGCGCAATCCGCCGGAATCAGAATGTGCTTATCTAAAACAGAAATGAGCAATCCGTAATGAACGCAATCCCGATATAAATGACCGTCATGGGGCAATTTAAGCCACTGAATCTGTAAATCACCCAATGAATAGGAGAATCTTTCCCCATATACCAATACCGTATCATCTGTGATTTTCTCAGGCGCAAGCACTTTGGTGTCAGGATTTTGCCCCGCAAATTCCTTTACCAATTTCACATTGCAATGGTCCGGATGTATATGGGTAACGCATAAAATATCTGGCGCCTGTATTTTACCGCACCGAACCAAATCCAAAGTCTCAGACGACATGCAGGAAAAACCCGGTACCTGAGAATTATGTAGAAAATCCACCCAAATTCTCACATTCGCTACAGCCAGCGCAATGCCGGCATTGGCACTTAATGCAATTTTTACTTTCATGCTTCGATTTCTTTCAGGAAAGAAGCCCGATCGGCAGCGCCATAAAAAGCAGAGCCTGCAACCAAAACATTTGCGCCGTTTGCCTTGCATACCGCACCGGTAGCCAAGTCTACGCCACCGTCAACTTCTAAGTAGCAATCCGGATTTACCTCATCCAGCATTTGCCGCAGTCGTTTTACTTTTGGCATCATATCTGCCATAAATTTCTGGCCACCAAAACCCGGTTCTACGGTCATAACCAACACCAAATCCACCAAAGGCAAATATTGCGCAATTTCCTCGGCAGATGTTTTGGGTTTTACTACGATTCCCGGTTTTACGCCACAACTGCGAATTAACTCTAACGTTTTAAGAATATTTTCCGGAGTATCCGCTTCCACATGGATAGTCAGAATATCTGCGCCCGCATCGCAAAAGTTTTTTGCATACTTGATCGGGGTGTCAATCATCAAATGGACATCCAAAACCATATCGGTAATGGGACGAATGGCCTTAACAATGGAATACCCAAAACTTAAATTCGGCACAAAATGCCCATCCATAATGTCAACATGCAACCATTTTGCGCCGGCATTTTGAGTCGCCAAAATATCTGCTTGCAGATTCATATAATCTGCAGAAAGCATAGATGGTGATAAAATTGCCATAACGATTCTCCTACCGTAAAAAATTCGTTACCAGATAAAATAATAATAGATTCTTTAACGTCAACCAATCGTGACTTTTAACCAATCTATTGCCATAGAAAGCCAATTTTTGCAAAGAGATGTTCGCTCATCTAAAGGCTGATTATGAGTCAAACTATCTACGGTTGACAACCCATGGGGGCCATACGGATAAATATGTAGGGCAAAAGGAACATTATGCTGCTCCAATGCCTGCGCATATACCAAACTATTCGCCACCGGCACCACCGAATCTTCAACGGTATGCCACAAAAACGTAGGCGGTGTATGGTCTGTCACAAAATTTTGTAAAGAGAATTTTTCAGCAATCTCCGGTGTAATCTCTATGCATCCGGATACATTCCGAATGCTTTGTTCATGGCACTGGCCCGGGATAGCGGAAATGACAGGGTAGCACAAAATGGAAGCATTTACAGCCTTGCTGTCCGGAAACACTTCCCGCACCTCAGGGCAATCAAAGCACGTAGAATAGTGCGCTGCCAAATGCCCACCGGCAGAAAAACCGATAATCGCAATTTTACGGG
>JAZKZB010000024.1:0-4254 GCA_045612425.1 Faecousia sp. | reverse complement strand
CATTGTTGGTGGGCACGATCCTCAACACCTTGGGTCAGCAATTTCACATTGCTTTTCTCAATGCAATCATCGTGACCATTAACGGCACCGGTTATACCATTGGCGGTTTGGCTTCTTTGATGGTGGGCCCCGGCATTGCGGTGGCGATCGGTACGGCTCTGCATGCCCCCGGATTGGTACTGTTTTCCTTAATTCCCGTTGGCTTTGCTGCCAATGCTATTGGCGGGGCAGGAGGACCTTTGGCTGTATACTTTGTGGCCATTATTGCGTGCGAATGTGGAAAATTGATTTCCAAGGAAACGAAAATTGATATTTTACTTACCCCCATTGTGACCATTTTGGTTGGCATTGGCCTTTCTGTGCTGGTGGCAGGGCCTATCGGTGAGGCTGCAAAGGCGGTTGGCCATGCCGTGATGTGGGCAACGGAACTGCAACCTTTCTTTATGGGGATTTTGGTTTCGGTACTCATTGGTATTGCTTTGACTTTGCCTATTTCCTCTGCCGCAATCTGCGCTTCTTTTGGTTTGACCGGCTTGGCCGGCGGTGCGGCTTTGGCCGGATGTTGTGCCCACATGGTGGGATTTGCGGTAATGAGTTTTCGGGAAAACCGTTGGGGCGGTCTGGTGGCTCAGGGCGTGGGCACCAGTATGCTCCAAATGCCGAATTTGGTGAAAAATCCCCGTTGTTGGATTCCTCCGGTGGTTGCTTCTGCCATTACCGGTCCTTTGGCTACGTGCCTTTTCAAACTGGAGATGAATGGCGCGCCCCTTTCTTCCGGTATGGGTACTTGTGGATTTGTGGGACAAATCGGGGTATATACCGGTTGGGTATCCGACATTGCCGATGGCGCAAAAGAGGCTATTACGGCAATGGACTGGATTGGCCTGGCGCTGATTTGTTTTGTTTTACCTGCTTTGCTGGCTTGGACTGTATGCTTTGCCCTTCGCAAATGGGGTTGGATTCGGGAAAATGATTTAAAATTGGATTTATAAGGAAAAATGGAAAATGCCACCGAGAAATCGGTGGCATTTTCATTAAAAGAGGAAAGAAAGGAAGAAAGCAAATTAACCTAATTTGAAAAAGGCCATGGGATCCATGGGCACATCATTGCAGGTCACAGCAAAATGAATATGGTCGCCGATGGCGGACTCCAGAAGGGCGGTGTTGCCCACAGTTCCGATGGTTTGTCCTAAAGTGACTGTGTCACCTGCAGATACCGAAACTTCTTTGGAAAGGCTGGAATATTTGGTGACATAACCGTCTGCGTGGCGAATGACCACAGTGGTACCCATGGTATCATCCTCAAACACGGTGTAAACCGTTCCTTCTGCGGCGGCGCATACAGCAGTGCCCGCAGGAGCGCAGATGTCAATGCCGTTGTGAACGCGCCAGTCCCGGGTAGTGGGGTTGTAACTTAAACAGTCCATAGCATAGCCTGCTACTGTCTGTCCGGAGACAGGCATGCCCGTTTTCAGGGGCGTGTTGCCGGGTTTGACAGGGGTAGAATTGTCCCCGCTGGGGTTGTTGGGCGCAACGGCTTGAATATCATCGCCGGGCGTGATTACATCCACATCGGAAGACGGGTCATTTAGTTGGGGTTTTTCATTATTTGCGTTTTGATAATACAAATAGCCGGAAATCCCGATGGCAACCGCACACAGGATTAGGGCTATGTAGTAGCCCTTTGCGCTCATGCCGTTGCCGGTGGTTTTTTTATTTTTCATGGTAAGCACCTCCGAGAACCAGTATGGACAACTTTTCTCAGCCTTAAACCCATCTTTGGAAATTTTTATAAATCCATTGACATTACGGGATTTTGTGATACATTTATACTTGTCTAAATTTGACGCAAAATACAAAAAGAAACGGGGGAGGATAATGTCCAAGGAACTCATCAGGCTCCAAGATTTGACTATGGAGTTCGACGGGGAGCGTATTCTCGACGGCATCAATCTTTATATTAATGACAAGGAATTTTTAACCTTGCTTGGTCCTTCCGGTTGCGGAAAAACCACCACACTTCGAATCATCGGCGGTTTCCTCACACCTACCTCCGGTACGGTGACCTTTGACGGGAAATGTATCAATGACGTACCGCCTTATGATCGGCAGATTAACACGGTGTTTCAACGTTATGCGCTGTTTCCTCACCTGAATGTGTTTGATAACATCGCATTCGGATTGCGTGTTGCAAAATTACCCAAAGAGGAAATCAATGAACGTGTGAATCAAATACTGGAAGTGGTGAGCCTAAAAGGCTATGGTCATCGCCGGGTCAGTTCTCTGTCCGGCGGTCAGCAACAGCGGGTAGCCATTGCAAGAGCCTTGGTAAACCGACCCAAAGTGCTTCTTTTGGATGAGCCTTTGGGCGCTCTTGATTTGCGCCTTCGTAAGGATATGCAAATCGAACTGAAGCGGATTCAGCAGGCTATGGGGATTACATTTGTCTATGTTACCCATGACCAGGAAGAAGCCCTTTCTATGTCCGATACCGTGGTGGTGATGGACCGGGGCAGAATCCAGCAAATCGGAAAACCCGAGGATATATATAACGAACCGAAGAATGCCTTCGTGGCAGACTTCATCGGAGAAAGTAATATTTTGGACGGTGTCATGCTGGAGGACTATAAAGTTCGTTTCTTCGGCAGGACATTCACCTGCGTGGACGCAGGATTTGCGCCCAATGAAAATGTGGACGTGGTGATTCGTCCCGAGGATATTGATATTGTTCCTGCGGATAAAGGCCACTTGGTCGGCACAGTGACTTCTGTTACCTTTAAGGGTTTGAACTACGATATTATCGTGGAATTTAAAGGTTTCAAGTGGCTGATTCAGACTACGGATTTCCAACCTGTGGGGGCCACGATTGGCATTTTGCTAAACCCTGAGGATATTCACATCATGCATAAAAGTGAATATTCCGGTATGTTTGGTGACTACAGTTCCTACTCTGCTGAGTATGATGAACTGACGGAGGATGCCGGCAATGAAGAAGAATAAGTCTGTCTTTTTGAGCATCCCATACATTGTTTGGATGGTAATTTTCACCTTGATTCCCCTATGTGTGGTGGGGTATTATGCCCTTACTGACCCGGATACAGGTGTTTTTACCTTCCAAAATTTGAAGGATTTGAGCGCCTATTTGCCCGTTTTGGGTAAATCCGTGGCATACGCGCTGATTTCTGCGGTAATTTGTTTGCTGTTGGGGTACCCGGTGGCCTACTTTATTGCCCATCGCAGTGAAACCACCCAGAAGTTCTTGTATATGCTCATTATGCTGCCCATGTGCATGAGTTTCCTGCTTCGTACCCTTGCCTGGGTAGGGCTTTTGCAGGATACGGGGATTATCAATAATCTTTTGGCATCTCTGGGTTTGGAACGGGTCAGATTGATTCGGACGCCCGGGGCGGTGATTTTGGGCATGGTGTATAACTATTTGCCTTATATGATTTTGCCGCTTTATTCCACGATCGTTAAAATTGATGGCCGTCTGATTGAAGCGGCAGAGGATTTGGGATGCACCCCTGTCAAAGTTTTTGGCAAAGTGGTGTTGCCCCTTTCTGTGCCGGGGATTCTTTCCGGCGTGACTATGGTCTTTGTTCCGGCAGTATCCACGTTCTATATTTCCCAGAAATTGGGCGGTACCGACACGGTGTTGGTAGGCGATATCATTGAACGGTTGTTTAAGCAGGGCAACAATGCCAATTTAGGCGCCGCCTTGAGTTTGGTACTGATGCTTCTGGTGTTGGTTTGCACCGGCATTATGAACCGGTTCGGAGATGAGGAAGGCGGTGTGGTGGCATGAAAAAAACCAATCGCATTCTCACAATCTTGATTTTTGCGTTTCTTTATTTGCCCATGGTGGTGCTGATTGTGGCATCCTTTAACACCGGCAAAGATATTACCCAGTTCGAAGGGTTTACTTTTCAGCAGTATATTCGTTTGTTTCAGGACAATAAGTTGCTGAATCTTTTGGGGAATTCTTTAATTATTTCCATTTTGGCCAGTTTGATTTCCACCGTGTTCGGCACCATGGCCTCCTTGGGAATTCATAGCCTGAAGCCCAAAATGCGCAACGCGGTTATGAACCTGACGAATATTCCGATGACCAATCCGGATATTGTAACCGGTGTGAGCCTTTCTTTGCTTTTTGTGTTTGTGGGAACGAGAATGTTGGGGCAAAAGGAGAGTCTGACGTTCGGCACGTTGCTCATTGCCCATATCACTTTCAATTTGCCTTATGTCATTTTGAAT
>JAZKZB010000023.1:0-4250 GCA_045612425.1 Faecousia sp. | reverse complement strand
GCAATCGGGTCTCCTTGATGCCGGTAAGTTTACTTACCCTGCGGTTCAGATGCCGGTAATATTTTGGCTTAACCATAACCTGAAACTCATCCGCAACACCCTGATTGCCAATTCGCACAGCGCCAATTTGAATAATCTCCCCGCGAATCGCCACGGGCAATACTTTTTTCGCAGATGGGGAGCCGGGCCAGGGTTGATTCCATTCCATATCCAAGACAATATAATTCATGCTATGCAACCTCTATTTATCATCATAGCATTTATCATATCACATCTTATAGACTCGTGTAAACAAAAACTTGCTTTTTTCTCGATTATTTCCCGATTAACTTCTTTTTGTCCAACATTCCTTCCTGCCAGGAAGCCGGCTTATTACAAACCGGGCAGGGATTGCAAGCATTGGTGCTTTCATAGGTGTACCCGCAATTCAAACACCGCCATAAAATTGGCGCATCCTTTTTTGTCAGCGTATCCTTATCCAACTGCTGTTTCAATTCCTGAAACACGTTATGGTGCACCCCTTCAATGCGGGCAATTTGCATCCAAAGTCTGGCAGCATCGTCAAACCCCTCCCTACGAGCCATCTCCGCAAATGCGGGATATGCTTGGTCATGTTCGTGCAGTTCTCCGGTCAATGCAGCATCCAAATTCTCTGAAGTATTCCCAATGGTATAGGGATAACCAGCGCAGATGTCAAGATTCTCGCTACAACCGCCCAGTTTTTGCATCATCTCCAAAAATTCTTCGGCATGCACCGCCTCATTTTCCGCTGTTTCCTCAAAGACCCGCGCAATCCACTCTTGTCCTTCTTTACGCGCGATCTGGGCATAAATGGTATATCTGGTTCTTGCCTGCGATTCTCCCGCAAAAGAACGAGCCAAATTTAAAATGGTTTCCGTTTGTTTCTTTTCCATGGTAAATCCTCCTTTTCTAACCAAAAGGATTCCACAAAAAGCATAAAATATGCAAAAACCGGCATCCGTAGATGCCGATTTCTCAAATAATTGCATATTGCACATTCGGGCGATACAATCCCGACTGCGCCATAGAAACGTAATCGTCGTCCGCAATCACAATATGGTCAGCCAGTTCAATATCCACCGCCTGCAACGCCACAGCCAGTCGTTTGGTGGTTTGAATATCCTCCCCGGACGGCACTGCCACTCCGCTGGGATGATTATGGGCAAGGACGACAGATGTAGCATTGACTCCCAAAGCCATCTCTACCACTCTACGAATGGGAACAGAGGCAGAATTGACACTACCCTCCCCCACTTCCAGGCAACACAACACCTTGCACTTGGCATCCAAGCAAAGCAAAAATACCGTTTCATTCCGTCTTCCGGAAAACACCGGCAACAAATACCGTCCGCATTGATCTACGTTCTTCATAATCGTACCCGATGACAACCGATTTACCTGATAATATCTGTTAAAAGCATTCAGCAAAGACAAGAAAGTGGCTGCGCTCTCACCCAAACCGTCAACCTTACGCAATTGCTCCACCGGCGCCTCTACAACCTGCGCCACGTTCCCAAAACGCTCTAATAATCTGTGCGCAATTTCGTTGGTATCCTTGCGGGGAATGCAGTAAAATAACATCAGTTCCAAAACCTGAACCTCTGTAAAATGATCCAGACCTTCTTTTTGATATCTTTCTCTTAATCTTTGACGATGTCCGTCATGAATCGACATATTTTTCACCACTTTCACGGATTTCCCTTGCTATTTTCTTATTTTTTGGATAGAATAGAAAAAGAGAGATTTTGTCGAATTTTCCCGACCATAATTTTCTTAAAAAATGCACATGATATGCCACAAGGGGGAACATCATGGAACACACAAATTACCCAACCGCTATGCTGGAATTGATTGACCGACCCGCTTTTTGCGTAAGGGACGGAATCATTGTGGGCGTCAACAACGCCGGCCAGCAACATCATATCGAAACCGGAACCGCCGTTTCAGAAATACTGCACACCGGTATCACAGAGTATTCGGACTTTACAGAAGGATGTCTGTATTTATCTCTCACCTTGTCCAACACGTCCTACGGCGCTTCTGTTACGCGGATTGATGGCTTTGATATTTTTCTCCTGGAAGATGAGGAAGATCAATCCCAACTGCAAGGACTGGCTTTGGCTGCGCAAGAACTGCGCCAACCCTTGAGCAATGTGATGACCATTGCCGAAAACCTTTATCCCGTCTCCGAGGCAGATATGCCTCCCCAGTTGCAGGATCATGTTTCCCGAATCAATCGGGGTCTGTTTCAAATGTTACGGATTATCAGTAATATGTCCGATGCTTACCGTTATAACAGCCAAACCTCCGCCTATCAGGAAACCAGAGACATCTGCGCATTTTTGGAAGAACAATTCCTCAGCGCACAACCGCTGATGCAATACGCCGATTTGGAATTAACCTACACCGGCCCCAAGGAATCCATCTACTGCTTTATGGACAGTGAAAAATTGGAGAGAGCCGTCAGCAATCTGCTTTCCAACGCCATGAAATTCTCCAGCAAGGGCGATGTCATCCATGTTTCTCTGACCCAAAAAGGTAGCATGCTCTATCTCTGCGTCCGAGACTCCGGCACCGGCGTGGAAGAAGGCATCCGCAAGAACCTATATAACCGCTTCCGCAGAGAACCCGGGATTGAAGACAGCCGACACGGGATCGGTCTTGGCATGGTGCTCATCCGGTCCGCTGCTACCGCCCATGGTGGTACGGTGCTTATGGAGCAATGCGCCAATGGTGGTACTAAGTTGACGATGACCATCCCGATCCGTCAAAGCGGAGATGCTCCCTTGCGCAGTCATATTTTCAAAATCGACTACGCCGGAGAACGGGATCACCGCCTTTTAGAATTCGCGGACTGTCTGCCTGCCGACCTATATAAATAAAATCCCACAAGGAAATCTCCCTGACCTGCTATGCAGGTCAGGTTTTATTTTAAATAAGATTTCAGATATTCACCGGTGTAACTCCCCGGCGTTGCAGCCACTTCTTCCGGCGTGCCACAAGCCACTACAGTGCCACCACCTTCGCCACCTTCCGGGCCTAAATCCACAATAAAATCAGCGGTTTTAATCACATCCAAATTATGCTCAATCACCAAAACGGTATTTCCCAAATCTACCAATTTCTGCAACACTTCAATCAACCTATGCACATCTGCCGAATGCAAACCGGTAGTCGGTTCGTCTAAAATATAAATGGTACGTCCCGTGGATGCCCGCGCCAGTTCTGTGGCCAATTTGACCCGCTGGGCTTCTCCTCCCGATAGTGTGGTGCTGGACTGTCCTAATTTGATATACCCAAGTCCCACTTCCACCAGTGTTTGCGCTTTTCTTCGGATTTTCGGCAGATTTTCAAAGAAATCTACCGCTTCTTCCGCAGTCATATCCAATACCTGGGAAATATTTTTCCCTTTATACTGCACTTCCAGCGTTTCCCTGTTATACCGCGCGCCATGACACACATCACAAGGTACATACACATCTGCCAGGAAATGCATTTCAATTTTCACCAGCCCATCCCCACAACAGGCCTCACATCGACCGCCTTTTACATTAAAACTAAACCGTCCCGGGCCGTAACCTCTGGCTTTGGCATCATTCGTAGAAGCAAACAAATCCCGAATATCGTTAAATAATCCCGTATAGGTAGCCGGATTGGAACGGGGCGTTCTGCCAATGGGGCTTTGGTCGATATCAATGACCTTGTCCAAATGTTCTGTGCCTTTCACACATCGGCATGCGCCGGGTCTGGTGCGTGCATGATTCAATTTCCCCAAAAGCGTCTTATTCAGAACTTCCCCTATCAGGCTGGATTTTCCCGACCCGGATACACCGGTAACGCAGGTGAGCGTCCCGAGAGGAATCGATACGTCAATATCTTTCAAATTGTTTTCCGTAGCGCCTTCGACCGTTAAAAACGCTCCGTTTCCACCGCGTCGGTTTGCGGGTACCGGAATCTTTTTCACACCGGAAAGATATTGTCCTGTGATGGATTCCGGGCAGGCAATTACCTCTTCCAGGGAACCACTGACCACAATTTCTCCACCGTGACTTCCGGCGCCGGGACCCACATCTACAATATAATCCGCCTCGCGCATGGTGTCCTCATCGTGTTCCACCACAATCAAGGTATTGCCGATATCCCGTAAATGCTTCAAGGTTGCCAGCAATTTATTGTTATCCCGCTGGTGCAAACCGATGGACGGCTCGTCCAAAATATACAGCACACCC
>JAZKZB010000022.1:0-7782 GCA_045612425.1 Faecousia sp. | reverse complement strand
CCTCCGACTTCCAACGTGGCGTCGGTTTTGTGTATTGCAGGATTATTTGCCGTCCGCAGATTCCTGATTCCCAAAAAAGAAATGAAAGTAGAACTGTCACAAGTGGAATAATAGTCACTTTACACCATAAGGAGATAGAGATATGAATCATGGAATGAAAGCCGCAGAACTGTTTTTGCAAGGCTATAATTGCGCTCAGGCCATTGCGGTAGCCTTTGCCGATGTGCTGGATCTGGACGAAACCTTTTGCGCCCGAAGCGTATCTGCTTTCGGCGGTGGAATGGGCAGACTTCGGGAAGTCTGCGGTGCCGTAAGCGGAATGTTTTTTGTGGTCAGCCATTTATACGGCTATGACCGTCCCGACGACGAGCAGGGCAAAAAAGACACCTATGCATTGGTTCAGCAATTAGCAGGAGAATTTCGAAAAATCAATGGCAGTATTATCTGCCGGGAAATTCTCGACAATCCCCCTTCCGACCCCAATCCGACTCCCAGAACAGAGGCCTTTTACCGGCAACGCCCCTGCGCCCGGATGGTGCTGACCGCCGGAGAAATTTTAGACCGCTATATTGCCGAAAATCCCCCGAAAAACAGGTAACATCCTCTTTTTGATTGCCCGATATTTCCCTGCACCTCTTGCAATCAGACCCGTTATCGTGTAAGATATAGGTTACCTAATCATTCCCAAGCCCCGCAGAGGGGAACAACAGAAAGGAACAATCCTATGAAGCGCATTTATCAATATCTTTCTCTTTTCCTTGTGTTTGCCATGATGTTTTCCCTGGTTGCCTGCGGCCCCGATGCCGAAACAAAAGAATACTGCGATGTCGCAACCATGGATACCATTTTAAAGCAGGTTACCTTTGCCGATAAAATGGAACGGCAATCCGATTTATCCGCCTCTTTGTGCTACTTCGGTCTGCCCGAAGGCGCAACCATTGTGCAATTTTTAAGCCTTAACAACAAGGCAGACGAATTGACCTTGATTACTCTGTCCGGCGAAGACCAGATGTCCGACGCGAAAGAAATCGTCAGCATTTACCTTGCTTCCAAAAAAGCGGAAGCCCAACGTTATGACCCTGTGGAAGCACAGAAATATGACTCTGCAAAAGTTTGGTCCAATGGCGTATATTTGGGTGTATGTATCACCAATGATATGGATAACGTAAACGAAATCGTGAAAAACGGCCCGTCCTATACCCTTCCTAACGGTGGCGCCAACAACCAATTCGGTACTTTCCAAACCTCCACCGGCAACAACGAAAACAACGAGAATAACGAGAACAATAACGAGAACAATAACGAGAACAACAACGAAAATAACAACAACGAGAACAACGGAAATAACGGAGAAAACAACATCTCCTACCCCAACATTACCAACCCTGCCGATACCTATACCATCGGTGGTCAATATAACGATATGTTGAAAATCGGCGAATCCGGCTTTGAAATTTACGGTTACAGCGAAGCCACCTCCAATCAATATGTGGCCCTTTTGAATCAAGTCGCCACCGCCCTGAGTGGCAAAACCCAAGTGTACTCCCTGCCCATTCCCACCGCTATGGGCATTGTCTTCCCCGACAATGTAACCTATCCCGGATGGCAGAATCAGGGCGACGATATTGCCACCATCATCAGCAAATATAACAGCAACATCATCGGCATCAACTGCTATTCCAACATGATGGAACACCGGGATGAGTATTTATACTTCCGCACTGACCACCACTGGAACGGCATCGGCGCCTACTATGCCTACGAAGCCTTCTGTCAAGTCAAAGGTCTGACTCCCTACACCATGGAGCAACGGGAAGAAGTCATCGTGGAAAACTTCAAGGGCACCCTTTATGATGACTTTGCCGGCTTGAAAGTGGATACCATCTACGCATACAAGCCCTACTGTTCTCAGGCAACTATGAAATTCTACGCCAACATGAACAATGTGCAAAACGGCATTTCCCAGAGTTGGCCCATTATCTCCGGAAATCAGAGTTATACCCTCTTTGCCGGAGCAGACCAACCTTTGGCGGTATTTACCAATCCTCAGGTCACCGACGGTAGCGTGGCTGTGATTGTAAAGGAATCCTTCGGTAATGCCTTGCTCCCCTATTTGGTTGACCACTACAGCGTCATTTATGAAATCGACTATCGGCATTGGACAGGCGACTTAGTTTCCTTTGTAAACGAAGTCAATGCCGACGACCTGATTTTTGCCAACAATACCGGCATGATCAGCACCAACACCATGGTCGCAAAACTGAGTACTATTATCAAATAATTTTAGAGGTTTTCTATGGTTTTCAGCAGTCTGCTTTTCCTAACAATTTTTCTGCCCATAACAGTAGGGTTATACTATCTGTTGCCGGGCAAAGCAAAAAACTATCTGCTTCTTGCCGTCAGCCTGATTTTTTATGCCTGGGGCGAACCACGGCATATCCTGGTCATGCTGATCACCACCCTTTATATTTGGGGGTTTGGTCTGCTGGTGGCAAAGTTTCAGGCAGAAGAGAAAAAAGGCCTCAGCAGATTGTTCCTGATATTATCCTTGGTGCTGAGCCTTGGCACCTTGGTATTCTTCAAGTACACCGGTTTTTTGGTCAGCAATCTGCCCTTTTTGCAGAAATCTGCCTTGGGAGGACTGAATATCGCTCTGCCCATCGGCATTTCCTTCTACACCTTCCAAGCCTTGTCCTATGTGATTGACGTATATCGTGGAGATGTAAAAGTACAAAAAAACTGGGCAAATTTCGCCATGTATATCAGTTTGTTTCCCCAACTCATTGCCGGTCCTATTGTCCGCTATGCGGACATTGAAAATCAACTCACTTGCCGTCATGTGGATTTTGACCGGATGTTCAAAGGCATTCGCCGATTCACCTTAGGTCTGGGCAAAAAAGTACTCCTTGCCAACCAAATCGGTGCAGTGTGGGAACTTCTCAACGGAAACGGCACCGTATTCGGCGCGTGGGTTGCTGCGATTGCCTTTGCTTTCCAAATCTATTTTGATTTTTCCGCATATTCCGACATGGCCATCGGTCTGGGCAACCTTTTCGGATTTGACTTTACAGAAAATTTCCGCTATCCTTACGAATCCGCTTCCATTACGGATTTTTGGCGCCGTTGGCACATGACGTTAGGCACTTGGTTCCGGGAATATGTGTATATCCCCTTAGGTGGCAACCGCAACGGAAAAGGCCGGCAAATCTTCAACATGCTAATCGTATGGTTTTTAACCGGCTTATGGCACGGCGCGGCTTGGCAGTTTATTTTGTGGGGACTGTTCTACTTTGTATTCCTGACATTGGAAAAACTGTTCCTTCTGAAATATTTGAATAAAATACCCACATTTGTCCGCCACGGTTACGCTTTACTGGTTATCCTGTTAGGTTGGGTTCTCTTTGCTTGCCAGGACATTTCCGCCGCCGGCAATCTATATGCCTCAATGTTTGGCTTTGGTAGCGCCCTTTGGGATGACCCTGCCGTATTTACGTTCTTAGGAAGCACCCTACTGTTTTTGATTTGCATCATCGGGTCTACCCATTATCCCAAACTGGTAGCCTCCTGGGTAGAAGACAAGGTGGGCAAAACCGCCTTTACCTGGATTTCGTACGCGGTAATTTTAATGATTCTCTTTGCCTCCATGGCATTTCTGGTAGCGGATTCCTACAATCCGTTCCTATATTTCCGGTTCTAAGGAGGTAGTATATGAAAAAGAATGCAGTCTTTGTTATCTTCTTTTTTGTGGCGCTGTTTGGCTTTGCCGTAGCCACCTTCCTCCTCCCCGCCAAGACCATGTCCCCCAACGAAAACCGCGGTCTGGCCCAAGCGCCTACCCTAAACGTAAATAACGTATTGTCCGGTAATTTCCAGACGAATTTAGATGCTTTCCTCAGCGACCAGATTCCCGGACGGGAATTTTGGATTCAGACCAACACCGCCTTGAAAAAGGCATTGGGCAAATCCGAAATTAACGGGGTCTATCTTGGGAAAGATGGCTATTATTTCCAAGCCTTTACCCAGGAAAGTTACTCCCAAAACCGAAGAAACCAAATTTTCGCCCTCATCGGTAATTTTGTAAAAGAACAATCTGTCCCCGTTACAGTAATGCCCGTCCCCACACCGTCGGATATTTTATACGACAAACTGCCTGCTCATGCGCCGGTATACGATGCGCAAAGCACATGGGAGGTCTTGGAAAAAGCGGTCAGCAGTGAAAACTTTGTGAATTTGCGCGCTCCTTTCAGCAGTGCAACCCAGCCCCTATATTACCGCACCGACCATCACTGGACCGCAGACGGCGCATATACTGCTTATGTGGCTTACTGCGTCGCCAAAGGAATCACCCCCGGCAATTTCTATTTAGAAACCGTCAGCAATGATTTTTACGGCACCATTTACTCCAAAACGCTGGACGCTGACACGAAACCGGATACCGTCAAAGCGGTGCTGGATTTACCGGAACTGGAAGTGATTTATGACGGCGACAAAGTTTCCCATACCATTTACGACGAGTCCAAACTTTCCGAAAAAGATAAATACGCCTTTTTCTTCGGCGGTAACTACGGCACTGTGGAAATCAACACCAACGTGGAAAACGGCAAGCGCCTCTTGATTGTCAAAGACTCCTTTGCCAACGCTATGGTGCCTTATCTGCTGGGGCATTACCAGCAAATCGTTATGGTAGACTTGCGCTACTATGGCGGAAGTGTATCCGCATTGGCAGAAAATTATGGCAGTACGGAAATTCTATTCCTTTATGAAATGACCAATCTGCTGGCCGACACCGGCATTGTAAAGTTAAGATAAACCGGTTGCGTTGCGCAAAAAAGCGCAACGCAACCTTTCTTTTCCCGGATTTCTGGCTAATCAAATAACGGATAACCCCATATTGTTTTATTTTCCAATGTTCCCTTTTTTGAATTTATAGGGTTAAAAAGTCTGTCGAATCCTTTTATTTTCTGTAGAATCACCACTTTTTTCCTGTTCTACTGCCGGTAGAGCAAAAAATTCTACGTACCATAGACTGATTCCGGGTCGGATTCTCCTGCCAGCAGGATGACATTCCTCCCAATACAGAGTAAAATAATACGTGGGTATGGGACTGTTCCTTCCATGACAACCATATCGCCAATCGAATTTTTAGGAGTGTTTATTACCATGGCAACTTACCAAATTATTACCGACTCCGGCTGTGACCTTCCAAAAGAGAAAATGCAGCAGTTGGGCGTTATCTGTGTTCCTTTATATGTTAATTTCCGGAACGAAACCCGAGAGGACTCCGTAGAAGCAGATGTAAAAGAAATGTATGACGGACTTCGTGCCGGTGAAACCGCAACCACATCTGCCGTCAATCCCGACCGTTGGGCAAACGCAATGGAGCCATGCCTTAAAGAGGGAAAAGACGTGTTGGTACTGACCTTCTCCTCCGGACTTTCTGCCACCTACCAATCCGCGGTGATTGCCGGTACGGAGTTGCAGGAAAAGTATCCCCAGCGAAAAATCTTCGTGGTGGATACCCTGTGCGCTTCTTTGGGGCAAGGTCTATTGGTATGGTACGCCTGCCGGCAACGGGACAATGGCATGGAACTGGACGCATTAAAAGACTGGGTGGAGGAAAACCGTTTTCATCTTTGCCACTGGTTCACCGTGGATGATTTGGTGTATCTGAAACGGGGTGGCCGTGTCAGCGCTGCCACAGCATTGCTGGGCACCATGCTGAACATCAAGCCGGTTCTGCACATGGATGACGAGGGTCACTTAATCAACGTCTCCAAAACCCGGGGCAGAAAAGCCTCTCTGGATGCTCTGGCCGATAAGGCTGTCCAACTGGGGCTTCCGGGGAAAAACAAAGTCATGTTCATCTGTCACGGTGACTGCCTGCAAGATGCCCAATACTTAGCAGAAAAACTGAAAGAAACCACGGAAGCAGAAGAAGTCTTTATCGGCTACACCGGTGCGGTTATCGGCTCTCACTCCGGCCCCGGCACATTGGCCCTTTTCTTCCTGGGTGAACACCGGTAATTTGGAAACCGTTTTCAATACAAAAAGGACGTTGCATGAGCAACGTCCTTTTTTGGATTTCTTAGTACATTCCGCCTGCTTGTGCGGCTGCAGCAGCGGCAGCGGCATCTGCGGCAGGGTCGGGCTTATCAGCAACCAAACTCTCAGTGGTCAGCACGCAACCGGCAATGGATGCGGCATTTTCCAGAGAGGAGCGAGTCACCTTGGTGGGATCCACGATGCCGGAAGCAATCATATCCACATATTCCTCGGTGTAGGCGTTGTAGCCCCAGCCCACCTTCTTGGAGGACTTAATCTTTTCATACACCACACTGCCATCTACGCCGGCATTTTCCGCAATTTGACGGATGGGCGCTTGCAGGGCAATGGCAATGATCTTCGCGCCGGTTTTTTCATCACCGGAGAGTTTCGCAACCAACTTCTCCACCGCGCCAATGGCATTGACCTGAGCCGTACCGCCGCCGGCCACGATACCTTCTTCCACTGCAGCGCGAGTAGCGTTCAACGCATCTTCCACTCTGAGTTTCTGTTCCTTCATGGCTACTTCCGTTTGTGCGCCGACCTTAATAACAGCCACGCCGCCGGAAAGTTTCGCCAAACGTTCCTGCAGTTTTTCCCGGTCATAATCGGAGGTAGTAGTGGCAATGGAAGAACGAATTTGGTGCGCGCGGGCCTGAATAGCCTCCGGCTGACCTGCGCCATCGACGATGGTGGTGGTATCCTTGGTAATTACAACCTGACGGGCGCGACCCAAATCAGTCAGTTGGGTTTCCGTCAATTCCATATTCAATTGACTGGAAATCACCGTGCCGCCGGTGAGCACTGCAATATCCTGCAGCATTTCCTTTCTGCGGTCACCAAAACCGGGAGCCTTTACGCAAACACAGTTGAAATTACCACGCAGACGGTTGACCAGCAAAGTTGCCAGCGCATCGCCTTCCACATCCTCGGCAATAATCATCATCTTCTTGCCGGACTTTACCACAGGTTCCAAAATAGGCAGAATTTCCTGAATGGAAGAAATCTTCTTATCGGTAATCAAAATCAAGGCATCATCCAACACCGCTTCCATCTTGTCGGTGTCAGTCACCATATAAGGAGAGATGTAGCCACGGTCAAACTGCATACCTTCTACCACTTCCAAGCCGGTTTCTGCGGTCTTGGATTCTTCGATGGTAATTACGCCTTCCGTACCCACTTTGTCCATAGCCTGGGCAATCAAAGCGCCGATGGCTTCATCACCGGAGGAAACCGTGCCGACTCTGGCAATATCTTCAGAACCATTCACAGGCACAGAATGCTCCTTAATGGCTTCCACAGCCACAGCCACAGCCTTGTCGATACCCTTGCGCATCACCATGGGATTTGCGCCGGCGGACAAATTCTTCAAACCTTCCCGGGTGATGGCTTGTGCCAACACCGTCGCAGTAGTGGTGCCATCACCGGCCACATCGTTGGTCTTGGTGGCAACTTCTCGGATGAGTTGAGCGCCCATATTCTCAAAGGCATCTTCCAGTTCTACTTCCTTGGCAATGGTCACACCGTCGTTGGTCACCAGGGGCGCGCCGTACTTCTTGCCAAGCACCACATTGCGACCCTTCGGGCCTAAGGTAACTTTTACAGTATCGGCCAACTGGTCAATACCGGATTGCAGTTTCTTGCGGGCATCTTCGCCGTAAATAATCATTTTCGCCATGCTGTTTTCCTCCTTACTCCGTTACAACAGCCAGGATATCATCCTGCTTCACAAATTTGTAG
>JAZKZB010000021.1:0-4126 GCA_045612425.1 Faecousia sp. | reverse complement strand
AACGGCATCAAGTATAACATCTCCGGTGGAAAACTTACGGTTCGTCTGTATCGACAGGAGGACAATGCGGTTCTTACTGTCACAGACACCGGCATGGGCATTCCGGAGGATGCCATCGGTCATATC
Organism: Faecousia sp.; assembly: GCA_045612425.1. Lineage (GTDB taxonomy): Bacteria > Bacillota > Clostridia > Oscillospirales > Oscillospiraceae > Faecousia. The sequence continues at coordinate 4,000 of JAZKZB010000021.1, read as the reverse complement.
TTCGAACGATTCTATCGGGTGGATAAGGCTCGCTCCCGCAAAACCGGTGGTAGTGGTCTTGGACTTGCCATTGTCAAAACCATGGTACAGCGCAATCATGGGCAAATCACCGTGGAAAGCGAAGTAGGAAAAGGTACCACCTTTATGGTTTCCTTCCCCATTTTCGACACAGAGGAGGTATCCCCATGAAACGATTGACTTGTTTTCTCCTCGCTCTGCTATGCATCCCTTTCTTCTGGGGATGCGAGCAAAATCAAGACGTGCCGGAAAATGCCATTGTTTTCTACTACCGTCGCATCGATTCCTCCTACGGAACCTCCGGCAGCACGATTGCCAAAGAATACCGGGATTCCAGCGAACTTCAAGATGGTATTTACGGCATCCTGACAACCTATTTGAAAGGTCCTGAAGCAGAACAGTTGCACCGCACATTCCCCGCGGGAATCCGCTTAATTTCTGTCAATATTCATGACGACACTGCCGACATCGTTTTGGGCGGAACATACGGTGCCTTGACAGGACTGAATCAAGCCATAGCCTGCGCCTGTCTGACCCTAACCACCTGCGAATTAATCGGTGTAAAGCAAGTACAAATCCGCCGGGAATCCCAATCTCCTGCTGGCGCAAATACCGTAATTTTGCGTCCGGAGAATATTATTCTCAATGATAATTGCACCTTAGAAATCGATCCCAATTAAATGTGAGGTAATTATGAAATTTATTTCCTGGAATGTAAACGGCCTGCGCGCCTGTATGCAAAAAGGCTTTCCGGACTTTTTTCAAGAATCAGATGCAGATTTCTTTTGCCTGCAGGAAACCAAACTCCAAGAAGGTCAAATTGCGCTGGATTTGCCCGGTTATGAGCAATACTGGTGCTACGCGCAAAAGAAAGGCTATTCCGGCACTGCCATTTTCACCAAGCACACTCCCCTGTCCGTTTCCTACGGCATTGGCGTGGAAGCACTGGACACGGAAGGTCGTGTTATCACTCTGGAATATCCGGAATTCTATCTGGTCACTTGTTACACGCCCAATGCCCAGCGGGAACTGGCGCGCATTGACCACCGTCTACAGTGGGAGGAAGCATTCCGCAGATACCTTATGGACCTGGATGTAAAAAAATGTGTAGTCCTGTGTGGCGATTTAAACGTGGCGCACAAGGAAATTGACCTGAAAAACCCGGCATCTAACCGGGGAAACGCCGGATTCTCCGATGAAGAACGGCAAGCCTTTTCCTCCCTTTTGGAAAGCGGATTTACCGATACCTTCCGCCACTTATATCCGGAAGCAACCGGCTGTTACAGTTGGTGGAGTTATATGTTCCAAGCCCGGGAGAAAAATGCCGGATGGCGAATTGATTATTTTTTGGTATCCGATCGACTGAAAGACCGCATTCATTCCGCATCCATCCACGCCCATGTCATGGGTTCGGATCATTGTCCTGTGGAGTTGGTTCTTCTTTGACCTCCTCCCGAAAAGCAAGAAACTTGCGCTCCCCTTGTTTGACCAAATAAGCCCGCTTTAAATCCTGAATGTAGGAAAAGGGTTCTTCCGGTGACAAGGGGAGCCAGTTTTTATCTAACGGTGAGTGCTTGGGTATCATGCGAAACACTGGCTCTTCCACAGAAAAATGACTTTTAGGAATTTTTGTCCGCAAGGAAAAAGCATCGCCTTCCGGCATCAAAATCCCTAAATTTTCTTTTTTCTCCCCTGTCTGTACCACAATGCGGTGAATCACTTCAGACGCAATCCGGCAACGGCAATCAAATTGATAATAGAGCCCTTTGTTGGCAACTTGGGCTTGTCCCACTTCCTCCGTGCCCAGAAAAATCGGATATGTACCAACCATAATAAAACCCCCTTTGTCACAACTCTATGCGACAAAGGGGGTAATATTCATATGCTACCGCCGAGCCCAAAACTCACCGCAATGGCATCGTTGACCATCGCCATATGGTCGTCATCCAAATGACCCATGTGTTCCCGCAGACGACGTTTATCAATGGTGCGAATTTGCTCCAATAAAATAACGGAATCCTTACTTAATCCCACACTTCCGCCGGCAATATTGATATGGGTGGGTAGCCTTGCCTTGCCGGTCTGACTGGTGATTGCCGCCGCAATCACTGTAGGAGAATGTCGGTTTCCGGTATCATTTTGAACAATTAAAACCGGGCGGGTTCCCCCTTGCTCACTACCAACTACCGGCGATAAATCTGCGTAAAAAATATCTCCTCGCCTTACCGTGGTGTCCATGCTTTTTCACACTCCGAAGAAAACATTTCCGACGCTACGGAAATTCATCCTATGTAACGCGGTTAGTTCTATTGTCCCACGTCCATAGAAAATTTATACAGCAACGCCTACAAAATATCATATGCATTGCCGTCTTCGAAGTTACACAAACCGGACATTTTTGAGTACTACCGACAGGATTCTCCGTCCTTCCCACAAAATCTCTCCTCTTGCGGGCATATCCGATGCATCCAGCCAAATATCCAGATGCAGTGCATCGTCAGCATAACTGTCATCAATGGAAAGGCGCAAGATTCCCCCTTCTTTTCCGCAAGAAGTTAAATACCCGCTACGAAGGCTATGTATCAACACCCAAGGCGCGCTTACCGGTGTAATCTGTCCCTGCGCCAAAACAGGAAACGACACCGCTTCATCCTCAAAATACATCGCGCCTCCTGCAGAGGAAATTTCTCCGGAAATTCCGGAAACTGTTTCCGGAGATGTCATGGTAAAGGTTAGTTTCCCAGACGAATCCGCTTCACAAGTCATGGTAAACTGATAGACCTCATCTCCGTAATCTGCTGTAATTTCTGCATCAAACGCAATGGTGGAAGCCAACATCTTGCTACGCACCGCCATAGCCCGATTCATTTCTTCTCCTCCGCCTGCACACCCTGCTAATAAACACACAAGAAACAACAGCGCACAAAACCGCTTCATGCAAACCCCGCCTTATTTCATAAGTCGCGGCAGCACCTCCAACATATCCGTAGGAAGCATTCCGTAAGTCCCGATTTTCTTAGCGCAATGATCTCCTGCTTTCCCATGCAGCCATGCGCCACATGCAGTTGCTTCCAGAATCGGAATTTTTTGGCCAACCAAAGAAGCAATGATGCCCGATAACACATCTCCGCTTCCTCCTGTTGCCATACCGGGATTTCCGGTAGTGTTTTCATAAGCATTCACGCCATCTGTAATGAAAGTTCTATGCCCCTTTAATAGCACAACACAACCCATTTCCAAAGCAAAGGAAATGGCCCGCTGCCGAGCATTTTCTCCTAAATCCGGGCATAAGCGTTTAAATTCTCCCAAATGAGGCGTTACTATCGTTGGATAATGCCGTTCGCGCAATATATCTGTATGCGTGGCAATGGCATTTATGCCGTCAGCATCCAATACCACCGGGCAGGTTGCTTCCGCTAAAACCGCAGTCACAATGGATGAAATGTCCTTGCCTTGCCCCAGTCCGGGACCTACGACTACCACATCCATTTGCGGGAGTTTCCTTAAAATTACGCCCATGGCCTCTTCACTGATTTTCCCATCTTTATCCGGCAACGGAAATACCATGGCCTCATTTAATTTCGTAGCCTCAATTTCATAAATGCTCTCCGGCACACCCAAATACACCAATCCTGCTCCGCTTCGCAAGGCGCCCAAGGCCACAAAAGCCGGCGCTCCGCTATAACCCACACTTCCGCACAGTAGCAAAATCCGTCCGTAATCGCCCTTGTGAGACTCCTTCTTCCGCTTAGGGAGAAGCGCAAGTACCTTTTTGTGATTCAGTCTTTTTACGTTCATAAAACCGCCCCCTTTCTCTGCATGGTATCATAACGGCCACAATCCGTCAAGAAGCACAAAAAACCTGCGAAAAACGCCTCAGATACTGCCCTTGTGACCATTGACAAGAAACTACATTTATGCTATAATATCGGGCGATAAACAGGTTATACGGAAAGGAAAAGGAGAACACTATGGCAATGCA
>JAZKZB010000020.1:0-2345 GCA_045612425.1 Faecousia sp. | reverse complement strand
TCACCGGGGAAATGCTTGACGGTTAGCACGACAGAGCCTTCGTTCAGACCGTTTTCGCCGTTCTGATAGCCCCGGATCAGCTCCCGGGTGATGCCGGCAGTGACTTCGGGCCGTTCACCGTAGGTACCGGAGTTCCGGGGCCAACGGGGGTCGGTGGACACGTCCACCTGGGGACCGTACATGATATTCAGGCCGCAGGCCTTCATCATCTTCCGATCGGTGTCTGCCATCTGATAGACCAGATCATAATTACCGTCGCCCATGACTGCCGCGCCAAAACCCAGGAAGTCGGGGTAGCCAATGTTGATAGGATTGGTATGGAGGCTGTAGGGGATAGCAACGCCGCCCTGACAGGCTTCATATTCCACATACTGGGTGCCGATGTTGTGGTACAGGGCGGCCATGCTGGCATCTGCCCGCATCTCGCCACGGTAAACGCCGGCGGCTAACTTGCCCTCCAGGATCTGGGAATCGTCCACCCGCATGGAAACGCCGGGGAGGATGGAGCGGGGCTCCGGCTCGGAGGGATCGTAACGCTTGAAAATCTTGGAGGGAACGATGTTACCTGCCTCGTCCTTGGCGGCATCCGGGTTCATGGACAGGGGAGTATTCCAAAGCGTGTTCAGCACCAGACCGGCCTGCTGACGCAGGGGCAGGTGGGCCACCATATCTCTGCCACGGGTCTCGTCGTTGTTGCGCCAATCTTCGTAAGGGCTGAGGATGCCGTTATTGTCCATATCCTTAAAATACAGACCGTCCTTGACGATGACACCGCAGGTGGTGACGCCAATGGTAGGACCGTTTTCGTTGTGGAACAAGACAGGCTCCAGATAGAAGTCGTTGATCTTGTCGCCCTCTTCCAGCACATAGGGGGCGGGGATATAGCCGTTTTTCAGGTTGGGATCGACGGAAACGGGATTTTTCTTCAAAGGGATCGCTCCTTTCAGAATTCGGCGGTTTGGGAACATTTCTAGTATCAAGTATACGGGAAACAAAAATAAAATGCAAGGAATTCCTTATAACCCATAGATGAAAAAGTAAATCCTGCGGTATAATCGCCCTCTGTTTGCAGATACTAGCATCGTAATTTGTAAAATTATTGTAGGTGTTTCCGATTACCACTGTCATTCCGAGCCAGTGCGCACACTGGCGTGGGAATCCGTTCCTTGCAAGGCAAAGCATTGCGCCGCCATCGGTGGCAGGGAGTGCGGATTGCCACATCGCTGCGCTCCTCGCAATGACACGGTGTTCGGTGGCACTGTCAAGTATCGAAAAAGGAGAAAGATATATGAAAGCAACCGGCATTGTCAGACGTGTGGACGATTTGGGGAGAATCGTCATTCCCAAAGAGATTAGAAGAACCCTCAAGATTCGGGAAGGCGACCCCTTGCTGACAACATTGACACCAATCGACAGGTTTTGTTTGGCGATACATAGTCTTGCACAAAGAATAAAAGCGGAGTGAATTTTACTCCGCTTTTGTTTGCGACAATATCCAGTTGAGCGTTTGCTCTGAAAAGGCCTTATTCCATGAGTCGTGACCAACACCCTCATACAAATCACATTTCAAATTAAGATTTGTGCTTTTTAACGCTTCTACCATTTCAATGGTATGATTTGGCGAAACAACAGTATCATTTAACCCGTGGAAAGTCCATATAGGCATTTGAAGAGTTTGTGCATGCCAAGCCATACCGCCACCACAACAAGGAGCAATAGCTGCAAATAACTCAGGGTACGCCATTGCGGTATACCATGTTCCAAAGCCGCCCATACTTAAACCACAAAGATAAACCCTGTTGGTATCAACGGAGAATTTAAGTATCATTTTGTCAATAAACTTTCGAATGCTTTCAATTTTAGCTACCCAAAAAGAATTGGCTGGACATTGGGGCATTATTAAAATGCAATTGTTAAAATTGTTGTCATTTGCAATTTTTGAAAAACCATGAATCAAAACTTTTTCAATATCATTTCCGCCGTTTCCCCGTTCTCCTGCACCATGAAGTTGAATTAACAAAGCGGGATGACTAGAAATATTATCGGGGATATAGGCAATATACGGGAAAATGGTTTCGTTGTTTTCTTGTCTAATTATTTTCATTCTATTCCGCCTCCAAAATCATTATACCGTTGCGCACGCAAAAAAGCAAGTTTCGAACAGTATAAATCTCTCTTGTTTACAGATACTAACAGCGTAATTTGTAAAATTATTGTAGGGGACGGGTTTCCCGTCCCATGGGCGGGGAGACCCCGCCCCTACGAGAAAAGGAGAAAGATATATGAAAGCAACAGGTATCGTTCGCAGAGTGGATGACCTCGGGCGTATTGTGATTCCCAAAGAA
>JAZKZB010000019.1:0-2962 GCA_045612425.1 Faecousia sp. | reverse complement strand
TGCGATGCCGTTGCTGCAAAAATTGCGGCATTGGAAGGGGGTACGGCGGCTATGCTTACCGGCTCCGGTCAGGCGGCGAATTTCTATGCGGTGTTCAATATTGCTTCCTGTGGCGACCACGTGGTGGCATCTTCTGCCATTTACGGCGGTAGTTTCAATTTGTTCAGCGTGACCATGAAGCGGATGGGCGTGGACTTTACCTTTGTCAGTCCCGATGCAACGGAAGAAGAATTGAATCAGGCATTTCGTCCCAATACCAAGGCGCTGTTTGGCGAGACCATTGCCAATCCTGCCTTGAATGTGCTGGATATTGAAAAATTTGCCAAGGTCGCCCACGCACATGGCGTGCCGTTGATTGTGGACAACACCTTTGCAACGCCCATTAACTGCCGTCCTATCGAATGGGGCGCGGATATTGTTACCCATTCTACCACCAAATATATGGACGGTCACGGCGTGGCCGTTGGCGGTTGCATTGTCGATAGCGGAAACTTTGACTGGACTCAGTATCCCGATAAATTCCCCGGCCTTTGTACCCCTGATGAGAGTTATCATGGCGTTACCTATACGGAGCGTTTTGGTTTAGGCGGAGCCTTTATTACCAAATGCACTGCCCAACTGATGCGGGACTTGGGTTCTGTTCAATCTCCGCAAAACGCTTTTTATTTGAACATGGGTCTGGAGAGCCTGCCTTTCCGGATGAAGCAACACTGTACCAATGCCCAAAAAATTGCGGAATATCTGCATGGTCATGAAAAAGTGGCTTGGGTGAAGTATTGCGGATTGAAAGGCGACAAGGACTATGAACTGGCGCAGAAATACTTGCCGAACGGTTCTTGCGGTGTCATTTCTTTCGGTCTGAAAGGCGGACGGAAAGCAGCAGAAATCTTTATGAAGCATTTGAAACTGGGCGCCATTGAGACCCATGTGGCGGATAGCCGTACTTGTTGCTTGCATCCGGCATCTGCTACCCATCGACAGATGACCGACGAACAGTTGAATGCTTGCGGTGTGGGCGCAGATCTGATCCGCTTAAGTTGCGGATTGGAAAATGCAGAAGATTTGATTGCCGATTTGAATCAGGCAATCGAAAAGGTATAACCTATGGCGGACCAATATGACCGCACCCGACTTCTCTTGGGGGAAGACGGGGTGGAATGGTTGAAAAACGCCCATGTCATTGTCTTTGGCATTGGCGGAGTGGGCGGATATGCGGTGGAAGCGCTGGCTCGGGCCGGGGTAGGGCATATCAGTTTGGTAGACCATGACCAAGTGAGCATTACCAACTTAAACCGTCAAATACTGGCAACCCATGACACCGTGGGGCAGGATAAGGTGGATGTGGCAAAGAGTAGGATTCATAGCATTGACCCGACGGTTGTTGTCACGGTGTATAAAACGTTTTATTTGCCGGAAACGGCAGATGCCTTTGATTTTTCTCAATATGATTATGTGGTGGATGCCATTGATACCGTGAGTGGGAAATTGGCAATCATTGCCCGGGCCAAAGAAGCAGGTGTGCCGGTAATCAGTTGTATGGGCACGGGCAATAAATTGGATGCCACCGCCTTTCGGGTGGCGGATATTTCCAAAACTTCCGGATGCGCTTTGGCGCGGATTATGCGCAAAGAATGCGCCAAGCGAGGCTTGAAGGGAGTAAAAGTGGTCTATTCTCAGGAATTGCCCATGGAAACGGAAGAAACGGAAGAGATGATTTCCCAGCGCGCCGGAAGCGGTCGACGCACCACGCCCGGTTCGGTCTCCTTTGTGCCCGGTGTGGCGGGGCTGATTCTGGCAGGAGAGGTCATCAAAGATTTGTGTGCAAAGAAAGAGCCATAGAACGTGTTTAAAAAATATCTTTACCTTTTTTTAGTTTGGGTGTATAATAACAGGCGCGAGTCCTTACAACACTTTGAATAATGGAGTGAATTACTATGAAACTGATTATTAAGCAAGATTATGAGCAGATGAGTGCATGGGCGGCAGAGCATATTGCCACTGCGATTAACAACCATAAGGAAAATCGTCCTTTTGTTCTCGGCTTGCCTACGGGATCTTCTCCCCTTGGTGTTTATCGGAAGTTGATTGAAATGAATCAGGCGGGCAAGGTGTCTTTCAAAAATGTGGTGACATTTAACATGGACGAGTATGTTGGATTGCCCAGAGAGCACGACCAGAGTTACTGGTATTTCATGCACGACAATTTCTTCAATCACATTGACATTCCCGCGGAAAATATCAACATTTTGGATGGCATGGCGAAGGATTTGGAAGCAGAATGCCAGAGATATGAAGATAAAATTGCTTCTTACGGTGGCATTGACCTGTTCTTAGGTGGCAGCGGTGTGGACGGCCACATTGCGTTTAATGAACCCTTTACTTCTCTGACTTCCCGCACCGGTGTCCGTGCTTTGACGGAGGATACCCTCATTGTCAACTCTCGTTTCTTTGATAATGACCCCAACAAGGTCCCCAAGACGGCTCTTTCCGTTGGTGTGGGTACGGTTTGTGATTCCAAGCAGGTTCTGTTGCTCATTAGTGGTCATAATAAGGCCCGGGCTTTGCGCCACTGCGTTGAGGGCGGTGTTGACCACGCATGGACCATCAGCGCGTTGCAAATGCATGCTGATGGAATCGTGGCTTGCGATGAGGCTGCTTGTGGCGAACTGAAGGTAGATACCTATAAGTATTTTAAGGAAATTTACAAAAACGAAAAGTAAATGAGTACTATCTCAGCAGATAAAAGAACCGTTCCCATGGGAACGGTTCTTTTTTGGCGACAAATAGGAAAACTGCTGAGGTTTTTTCTTGGAGAATATGGATTCTTGTGCAGTTTGTGGTTTGACAAGTGATGGGGAAATTGATATAATTTTATCAATATAAAAATAAGGAGTGAGCCTTGTGGGTAAACTGAAAACATTTTTCCAGCGGAAAGACATTCTTTTTTCCGGTAAACGTTATG
>JAZKZB010000018.1:0-10743 GCA_045612425.1 Faecousia sp. | reverse complement strand
GCAACATACTTGCTTTACAATGTCACCGGCCTTGATTCCCTTTGCCACCGCATCCTTACCGCAGACCGCCAAGAATGTCAGTTTATCTCCGGCAACGGAAGCCAAAACTGCCACCACATTGGAATCCTTATCTCGAAGCATATCTCCCATTTGGCGAAGTTTGTTGGCATCGGCATCCGGAACGGTAACGGTTAACACCTTCAGACCGCCCACATTGTGAGCGCCGAAAAGGAATCTATCCACATCTCCGGCAGCCTCTTTGGCCTTAAAAGATTCAATGACCCGCTTCAGTTCCTTTGTTTCATCCATTTGGGCATGAATTTTTTCAATCAAATCAGCAGGTTTTGTCTTCAGTTGTGCGCAGGTTTCATAGATGAGTTCCCGATTGCGCGCCATATCTGCCAAGCATTCCTTGCCGGTAATTGCCTCGATTCTTCGCACACCGGAAGCCACAGAACCTTCACTTTCAATGCGGAAAGGACCAACTTTTGCCGTATTATCCAAGTGCGTGCCACCACAAAGTTCAATGGAATAACCGCTCATATTTACCACGCGAACCGTATCTCCATACTTTTCGCTGAACAGTGCCGTTGCCCCCATCTTTCTTGCTTCTTCAATGGGCATCTCACGGGTATCAATACCATAGCCTTCCAAAACCGCTGCCTGCACAATGGCATCTACCTTTGCCATTTCCTCCGCAGTCAAAGCGGCATAGTGGGTAAAGTCAAAACGCAGTCGGTCAGGTTCTACCAAAGAACCAGCCTGATGGACATGGTCGCCCAATACGCTGGACAAAGCCTTCTGCAACAAGTGGGTAGCGGAGTGAGCGCGCATAATAGCCTTTCTGCGTTCCACATCGATACTTGCCAACACCAAGTCATCGGTTTTAATCACACCGGACTTCATCTTACCATGGTGCAGATATTTGCCCGCCTTATCCTTTTGGACATTGTTAACCACAAAACGGCTTTCCCCAACTAAAATCACGCCGTAGTCAGCCACCTGACCACCCATTTCTGCGTAGAAAGGTGTCTTATCCAATACCAAGATGCCCTCTTCGCCTCCGGCAATGGTGCCGGAAACTTCTTCGCCTACGCACACAGCCAAAACCTTAGCCTCGCAGGAATTGGTATCGTAACCTACAAAGGTAGTGGGGGTGTTGTCCAGCCCCAAATCAATACCTGCCCAAGCCAGATCGCCTAAAGCCTTTCTGGCTTCCCGCGCCCGCACTTTCTGCTCCTGCATCAGTTCCTTAAAGGCATCCTGATCCAAGGTCATGCCCTCATCTTCCACCATTTCCACCGTTAAATCCATGGGGAATCCATAGGTATCATAAAGTTTGAAAGCGTCTGCGCCACTAAATACGGTTTCACCCTTTTCCTTATGCTGAGACAACATTTCGCCAAAAATACGCATACCGCCATCGATGGTGCGGGCAAAGTTTTCTTCTTCCGTTTTCACCACGCGAACAATATGGTCTGCACGTTCTCTCAAATAGGTATAATGAGACTCATTTTCCTGAATTACGGTTTCTACCACTTGATACAGGAACGGACGGTTCACACCCAACAGTTTGCCATGGCGGGCGGCCCGACGGAGCAAACGACGCAAAACATAGCCCCGACCTTCATTACTGGGTTGCACACCGTCGGCAATCATAAAGGTAGATGCACGGATATGGTCAGTAATGACACGCAAACTCACATCCATTTTGGTGGACTTTCCGTAGGATGCTCCGGTGAGTTCCGTCACCTTATTGGTGATGTTCATAACCGTATCCACATCAAACAAGGAGTTTACGTCCTGACAGACAACAGCCAGACGTTCCAATCCCATGCCGGTATCGATATTCTTCTGTACCAACTCTGTATAGTTGCCATTTCCGTCATTATCGAATTGGGAGAACACGTTGTTCCACACTTCCATGTAGCGGTCACAATCACAACCTACGGTGCAATCTTCCTTCCCGCAACCATACTTCTCGCCCCGGTCATAATAAACCTCGGAACAAGGACCACAAGGACCGGAGCCATGCTCCCAGAAATTATCCTTTTTGCCAAAACGGAAAATATGGTCGGCAGGCACACCGATTTCCTTGTTCCAAATTTCAAAGGCCTCATCATCATTTTCGTAGATCGAAGGATAAAGTCTGCTCTCTTCCAGGCCCACCACTTTTGTCAAAAACTCCCAGCACCAGGCAATAGCCTCATGCTTAAAATAATCCCCAAAGGAGAAGTTGCCCAGCATTTCAAAGTACGTACCGTGACGGGCAGTCTTACCGATATTTTCAATATCGCCGGTGCGAATGCACTTTTGGCAGGTACAAACTCTGCGACGGGGCGGTTCCACTTCCCCTTTAAAATAAGGTTTCATAGGTGCCATGCCGGAGTTAATCAGCAACAAGGACTGGTCATTTTGAGGAATCAAAGAAAAACTGGGCAAGCGCAGATGTCCTTTGCTTTCAAAATAACTTAAAAACATCTCACGCAGTTCGTTCACGCCATAAGGTTTGTTCATAATCATTCTACCTCCATAAATCAAAAAATAAAACCTCGCCCCAAACATAGGGGCGAGGGCAAACTCGCGGTACCACCCTAATTATCCCCTTTCGGAGATATCTTAGACACTCTGTAACGGGAGCACCCGTCCCGGTCACCCCGGGCGACGCTGGAAGTGGCTTGCAACTTCACACACTTAGGGGCTCCCACCATTCCCCTATCGCTGAAAAAGGCTCCGCTGCTTAATTTCCGCATAGTCTTTGCTTATCGGTGATATTTTAGCATAAAATGCCAGTTTGTCAACTGTTTTATTTGGAAAACCCGTTCTTTTTCACCCACTGGGCAGATTTTGTCAACCCTGCAACCGTTTTGGTTTCCAAGACAACCGTGCAGTTGCAATCCTGCGCCAAATTCATGAATTTCGGCAGGTCCAACCGACCTTCTCCCAAAGCCAAATGGTCGTTCTTTTCACCCTTGACATCATGAACATGCATATGGCGCAAACGGTCACGATGAAGCAAAATCAAATCTTCATCTACTCTCTTTGCGCAAGCATTATGCCCAATATCCATGGTCAACCCGAAAACAGGGCTTTGGAGTAAAACTTCCAAGGCTTTCCTCTGATAAGACTTGAATCCGTCAGTATTTTCCACGCAAATCGTAATTCCGCTATCTCCGATTTGCTCTTGGCACAAGTCGCGGAACGTTGCCATCTGGCTTAAATATTCCTGCTCATACGCCTCATAGAAACGCACAATGCGGTCAGGCATGGTATATTTCGCGCCATCATTGAGGTGCATATTGATGGTTTTTACTCCGATTTTTTTCGCAAGGGCAATGGTTTCCGCCACCGCATCCCGATAACCTTTGGCAACGTGAGGGTTAAATTCCGCCACCGCCATTTCATCATTTAAGTGAATGGTATAAAAAATTCCATACTTTTTGGCCAATTCCACAAGTTTCTCTGCATCCAGCAAATGAGGCTGGTGCATAGGAAAATTGGTGTTGAGTTCCACAAACGAAAGTCCCAATTGCGCGCAAAGTTCCACGGTCTTCTCTACGGAATCCACTTCAATCAACGTAGGCATTCCAAAATACATAGCATATCCTCTCCTTTTTATAAAGTATATCACAGTTTTTCTGTCTCCACAAGAGGGGTTGGAAAACTTTACAACTTGTGCTATACTAAAAAAGGGTGATGCTATGAAACGGTTTAAAAAAGTGTATTTGGAAATTTCCAATATCTGCAATTTACACTGTGCCTTTTGCCCGGGTACAAAACGGAAAAAGAAAACGCTATCAGTGGAAGAATTTTCAACTCTTTTGCCAAAACTGCGTCCTTATACCGACTATCTGTACTTTCACCTGATGGGCGAACCCCTATATCACCCAAAATTATCAGACTTTCTACAACTTGCCGGCGACGCCGGTTTCCGTGTCATTCTCACCACCAACGGTACGTTACTCCAAAAACAACAAGCCATGCTTTTGCAATCAAGGGCATTACACAAAATCAACATTTCTCTCCACGCCTTCGAAGCCAATGACCTTACTACTCCCTTTTCTGAATATTTAAAGGACTGCTTCGCCTTTGGAAATGCCATAGAAGGGCAAGCGATTGTCTGTTACCGCCTATGGAACCAAGGCGGACAAGATGCCAAAAATCAGGAGATTTTGCAAGTCCTTTCCTCCTATTTCCCTCAACCCTGGGCGCAGGAACGTCACGGGATGCGGTTAGGCGAGAAAATCTATCTGGAATTTGCGGCAAAATTTGACTGGCCCGACATGACTGCCCCTGACAATGGCGAGAATTGCTTTTGCTACGGCCTGCGCGACCAAATCGGTGTGCTTTGCGACGGAACCGTGGTCCCCTGCTGTTTAGACCGTGACGGGAGTATTCCTTTAGGAAATCTCTTTCACCAAGACCTTTCGGACATTTTAGATTCCCCCATAGCAAAGGACATATATCAAGGTTTCCAAAACCGCAAAGCCGTGCACCCTCTTTGCAGAAGATGCAGATATGCCACCAGATTTTCCAAATAAAGTACCGCCTGCCGATTGGCAGGCTGTTTTTCGGTCAAATATTGTCTTCCAGCCAGGATTTCATTTCCAGCCGGCCTTCTTCTGTCATAGGGAAACTTTTTTCCCCTTCCATGGTGCTCTTTTCATAGCAGAAAGGCCCATGCCAAAATTCGGCAACCATTTTACTTTGGGTAAAATCCACTTCTTTCGTTGTGGCCATCACCACTTCCGGTTTGACTCGAAAACGAAACGCTCCACAAGAACCGGTGAAAATATTATTCATGGCAAAAGAATGCAAAGTGGGAATAAATACTTCTTTCATATCAATCCTTCATCAATTCTTCCATCTCATCCAGCAATTCGCCGAACAGTTCCAACGCCTGATTGACCGGTTCCGGTCCGGTCATATCCACGCCGGCGCCTTTGAGCAAATCGATGGGGCTCTTGGAACAACCACCGGAGAGGAAGTTCAAATAATCCTTCACAGCGCTTTGTCCTTCCTTCAGGATTCTTCTGGACAAAGCAATTGCCGCAGAATAACCGGTTGCATACTGGAATACATAATAATTGTAATAGAAATGGGGAATTCTTGCCCATTCCATGGCAATCCGGTCATCCACAATCATATCCGGTCCGAAATACAGTTCATTCAAACGCTTATATTCTGCGCACAAGACGTCGGCAGTCAAGGTCTGTCCGGCCTGCACCATACGGCCAATATTTAGTTCAAACTCGGCAAACATAGTCTGCCGGTACAAGGTACCCTTAAACTGGTCTAAGAAATGATTAATCAGGTATGCCCGTTCCTTCTTATCCGTGGTATTGGCAAGCAGATGCTCCATTAGCAAGGCTTCGTTGCAGGTAGACGCCACTTCCGCCACGAAAATCACATAGTTGGAGTCTACGTAATTTTGGTGCTTGTGAGACAAGTAAGAATGAAGGGCATGTCCCATTTCATGGGCCAAGGTGAACTGACTGTCCAAAGTACCGGTATAGTTAAGCAACACATAAGGATGAACCTCTGCGCCGGCAGAATAAGCACCGCTACGCTTACCTTCGTTGGTATAAACGTCAATCCAGCGGTTGTCAAAACCTTCCTTTAAAATCTTGCGGTAATCCTCACCCAAGGGAGCCAAAGCATCGTACACCGTCTGCTTGGCTTGCGCAAAGGGAATGCGCTTGTCCACATCCGCCAAAAGCGGCGTATACACATCGTAAAAATGCAGTTCCTCCACACCCAGCAATTTCTTGCGCAAGGAAACGTAACGGTGCATTTTATCCATATTCTGGTGGACCGCCTCAATCAGGTTCAAATACACGGAAGTGGGGACGTTGGTCCGGTCCAAAGATGCCTCGAAAGCAGAGTCGTACTTTCGCATTTGGGCAAAGAATTTCAGTTGCTTATTTTGCGCATCCAGCAAATTTGCAGCGGTATTTTTATAGTTTGCAAAACTATCGTATAGATTTTCGTAAGCGCTTTGGCGCAACACCCGGTCGGGGCTTTCCTCATAGGAAACGAAAGTGCCCTGACGCAGAGGATGATGCTCCCCATTGGAATCCACCGCATCCGCAAAGGTAATATCGGCATCGGCAAACTTTCCGTAAATGTCATGGGGCGCAGAGGCCATTTCTCCGGCAGCAGCCAAAATCTTTTCTTCCGCTTGGGAAAGGGTGTGCGCCTTTCTTCGACGCAGGTTGGTTAAGGAACGACGGAAACGCTCCAGCGCAGGATAGTCTTGATAAAACTTCTCCAAAGTTTCGTCGGGAATTGCCATGATTTCCGGCGTTTCAAAACTTTGCGCCGCACCCATTGCAACCATAATACTCATGAACTTACCCACCATTGCCTGATAAGTGGCATTGCGGGTGTCCACATCGGACATGCGCATACAATAACTTGCCAATTTAGAAATCTTTTGGCTGAGTTTTTCTTCAAAAAGCAAATATATGCACAGAGTTTCTCCACTTTCGCCCAAACGTCCGGCAAAGGTTTGCAGATAGGTCTTGTCTGCATCTAAGGTTGCAAGTTCCTGCTCCCACAATTCATCACTTGTGTACAAGTCTTCAATCGCCCAAGTATCTTCCCGGGCAATTTCGCTTCGTTTGAGAATTCGGTTGGTCTTTTCCATATTGTTTCCTCCGTTACAATCATGATAATCTATTATAACAATTCCCCTCAAAAAAAGCAATCTTGCTTTTTCTCTTTTACTGTTGTAGATTCAAAAACAACTACATCACCGGCAAAAAGTAAAATATTTGAAATGTTTATACCTTGTTCATGCATTTTATGGTTGCATATGCTACATTGTTGGTATAATTAGGATATATGCCTATTTTTTAGAAAAGGACGAAACATTATGCTTCAACTCATCGATATTGTAAAGGATTACCCTGCCGGCAATGGCACTGTCCACGCGCTGAAGGGAATCCATCTCACTTTCCGCAAAAGCGAGTTTGTGTCCATTTTAGGTCCCTCCGGTTGCGGAAAAACCACCATGCTCAATATCATTGGCGGTTTAGACCAATACACCAACGGCGACTTGCTCATTAACGGCAAATCCACCAAGGCCTTCAAGGATCGGGACTGGGATGCCTACCGCAACCATTCCATTGGCTTCGTATTTCAAAGTTACAATCTTATCCCCCACCAAACGGTTTTACAAAACGTGGAATTGGCGCTTACTCTGTCCGGTGTGTCCAAAGCAGAACGCCGCCGTCGTGCAAAGCAGGCTTTGGCAGACGTAGGGCTATCTGACCAACTAAACAAAAAGCCCGGCGAAATGTCCGGCGGTCAAATGCAACGGGTAGCCATTGCCCGCGCATTGGTCAATAATCCGGACATAATTTTAGCCGACGAGCCCACCGGCGCATTGGATACGGAAACCAGCGTCCAGGTTATGGAAATCCTCAAACAGATTTCCCGTGACCGTTTAGTCATTATGGTCACCCACAATCCGGACCTGGCAGAAACCTACTCCACCCGCATCATTCGCATGTTGGACGGTGTGATTACAGACGACTCCATGCCTTTGCGCAAAGAAGAAGCAGTCGTTCCTCAAGTTCCCACGCAAGTGAAAAAAAGAGAACGAAAGCCCTCCATGTCCCTGTTCACAGCCTTCATGTTGTCGTTTAAAAACCTTTTTACCAAAAAAGGGCGCACCATGCTTACTTCCTTTGCCGGTTCTATCGGCATTATCGGCATTGCCTTGATTCTTGCCATTTCCCAAGGTATGACCACCTATATCAATACCGTTCAGGAAGAAGCCCTTTCTTCCTACCCCATCTCCATCCAGGATACCACTGTGGATATGACCTCGCTGATGAATGCGTTTTTAAGCATTACCAATGATGAATCCCAACACGAATTGGATGCAGTTTATAAACAGTCCGCTGTTTATAACATGATTAACGCTCTGAACAATATGGATATGCAGGAAAACGATTTAAAATCCTTCAAAAAATTCCTGCAAGAACAGATGACAGAGAAAGAAAACGGCAAACTCTACCCTGCAGTTAGCGGAATCCAGTATGGTTACGATCTGCCCTTGATGGTCTACACCAAAAACGTAGACGGTACCATTTTACACTCAGATACCACTGCGTTGATGACCAAACTCATCGGCCAATACATGGGCATGGATATGTCTGCCATGCTGAATCCCTCCCAGGGCAACGGCATTATGGGCTCTATGATGTCCAGCAGCATGGCTATGCAAGAAAGCGCCATGGCCCTTTGGCAGGAAATGCTTCCGGGTAAGGACGGTGCGCTGATCAGCGATGTGCTCCAAAAACAGTATGACAAGGTTTACGGTTCCTGGCCCAACAGTTACGACGAAGTGGTGCTGATTTTGGACGAAAATAACGAATTAGACGATATGACGCTCTATGCCTTGGGCTTGCTTCCGGAATCGGAGATGGAGAAAATCATGTCCGCCGCCGTGAATGGCACGGAACTGGAAGCCATTGAGATGAAGTGGAGTTATGAGGAAATCTGCTCCAGAGATTACCGCGTCATTCTCAATTCCAGTTGCTTTACCAAGGACGAAGACACGGGTCTGTTCCAGGATTTGCGGGAAACCGATGCCGGCATCCGCTATCTGTATGACAACGGTTTGACCCTGAAAATTACCGGTATTATTCGCCCCAGCGAAAACGCCACTGCCACCATGCTCAACGGCTCTATCGGTTATACCAGCGCCTTAACGGAGTATGTCATTACCCAATCAAAAAACTCCCCTGCCATCCAGGCACAGATGCAAAATCCCACCATTGACGCAATTACAGGCCTGCCCTTTGCAGAAAACACGGAAAATCTGTCCGTTGCAGAAAAAGCAAACTACTTCCGTGAATATTTGAAGTCTTTGGACGATAATACCAAAGCCATTACCTATATCAAAATCAAATGCATTCCTTCCGCGGATTTTTTGAATCAGTCCGTAAATAGCACCATGGCTGGCATGACAATGGAAGACATGCAAAATGCATTGATAGAGGTCTTAACCAGTCAAATGGGTGTCAGCCAAGACAAGATTGAAGATTATGTGCTCTCCATGTCTGAAGAAGACCTGAAAGAAATGTTCCGTCAGTTGCTTGCCGAGCAAGTGAAAATGCAATATGCACAACAGGTCATGCAACAAATGGCAACCATGAAGCCGGAGCAGTTGATTATGGCTCTGAACGAGGACTTGAAAGGCTACACCGTCGAAAATCTCGCCATTTATTACGACGAAATTATTGAATTTTCTGAATCCGACTATGAGACCAACTTGCTGACCCTTGGATATGTAGATTTGGAAAAACCCTCGTCCATCCACATTTTTGCTTCTTCTTTTGCCAACAAAGATGTGGTAGAAGAAGTCATCGCCGAATATAATCAAGGAAAAGACGAACTGACTTGCATTAAATACACTGACTATATCGGTATTATGCTTTCTTCCGTTACCACGATTATTGATGCCATCACCTATGTCCTCATTGCCTTCGTCGCCATCTCCTTAGTGGTGTCTTCCATTATGATTGGCGTGATTACCCTGATTTCTGTTCAGGAACGAACCAAGGAAATCGGCATCTTGCGGGCCATCGGCGCTTCCAAGAAAAACGTTTCCAGCATGTTCACCGCAGAAACGGTAATCATTGGCTTTAGTTCCGGATTGCTCGGGGTCCTTGTCACCTATCTGCTGTGTATCCCCATTAACGCCATTTTGCATGCCGTCACCGGCATTGCAAATCTGAATGCTTATGTACCGGTCAATGCAGCAATTATCTTAGTCATCATCAGTATGTTGCTAACTCTAATTTCTGGCATTATTCCTGCCAGAAGCGCGGCCAAGAAAGACCCGGTTGTAGCACTGAGAACCGAATAAGCACAAAAACACCCACCTTTTTAGGTGGGTGTTTTTTACCATATTACTCTAAAAATGCTACCGTTTCCTTGCTTCCGACAACACATACCGCGCCGTCATCCGCCATTTTCCTCAAAACCGGAATCAATTTCTTAAAGTCATCCATGGTAGTCGTTAAGATTTCCTTGCGAATCTTGCAAATATCCGCATAGGTTGTGCCCGACAAATACCGAACCAGCCCCAAACTGCAGGCTCTGCCGGGAGAAAGCAACGGCTCTGTTTGCCCGACCGTGCCGATAATCAAACTATCCAAAGGACTGCCGGACTGGCAAAAGCCTTCCAGGAAGTCCGCCATCCCATTAAAGGCATTTACCGTTGCCTCAGGGTTGGGGTCACGGTAGGAATAGCATTGGATGTCACCACTGTTACGAACAAGCATACCCGCACCGTAAGCGCCACCTTGCACACGCACTGCGTTCCACAAATAGCCGTAAGACATCATAGAGCCTAACACCGCAGCGCTACCAGCATAAGACAGTCCCATTGCATACAAGTTATGGCCGATACCGCAATAGTTGACTGTAGAAGGAATTTCCACCTTTTCGGTGCGCTTGCCTTCGACCTTTCGATTGATAGGCGCTTGCATTTCCCCTTGTGGCAACCGGCTCAAGAAGCCCTCCAGCATTTGTGCAGGCATTTCTCCGCCTGCGCCAAGCACCAACCGGGCTTTACAGACAATCGCCTTGTGAAGGCTCTCAAAGGCTTCAAGGACAGACGTCTGATTTGTAGCAAAGGATTCCACAAATTGATGCAACCAGGTTACAAAGGTTTCTCCATCCAATTCCTCAGTTAATGTACCTGCCGCCGAGAAAGGTGCAGCA
>JAZKZB010000017.1:0-4815 GCA_045612425.1 Faecousia sp. | reverse complement strand
CCTGCTATAGCGGATTGCAGGCAACAGGGCACCGCTATCTCCCCGACTAGTGCGACCTTGTTACAAGCCGGTCAGCCGTAACAAGGCTATTAAATTTTAGTTAATTTTGGATTCAATAAAATCCGACAATTCACGGAATGTGGAAATTTTTTGATCTTCCAAATCCAATTCAATGCCCAGTTCACTTTCCAGATCCATAATCATTTCGACAATGTCCAGAGAGTCAATTCCCAAACTCTCAAAAGTGCTATCAGGCGTAATTTCAATAGGATCTAATTCCAATTGCTTGGAAGCGTAGGAAACTAATTTCTCATACATATCTATGTCCCTCCCAATCATAGTCACAACATGTGACTTCTGCTATATTTTAGTACACACCCTGTGTTTTGTCAATGTTTGTTTTTACGGATACCCCTGCCACATAAGCCGTTGACCAAGCGATTTGCAGATTAAATCCACCCGTATAAGCATCGCAATCTAAAATTTCTCCGGCAAAGTATAAACCATGAACCAACTTTGACTCCATCGTCTTTGGATCCACTTCAGACACTTTCACGCCTCCACTGGTAATGATTGCCTCAGAAATGGGCCGTTTCCCCGTAATTTTCAAGGAAAACGCCTTTATAAGTTGCACCAATTCAGTTCGTTTTTGTTTCGTAAGGCTATTCGCCTGTAAGGTAGGCGAGATTCCCAACCGACGCAATACCACCGGAATCATAGTACGAGGCAGTAAATCCGTTAATGCATTTTCCATGGACCGGTTCCGGTACATATCCAAATCCCGCAAAACTCGACTATCCAATTTTCCCTCGTCCAAAGCGGGCTTTAAGTCCAAAACGAGACTGCAGTCCTCCCCTTTCAGGTGGGCGCTTGCGCTGAGCACTGTAGGACCGGAAACGCCAAAATGGGTAAACAAAAGTTCTCCAAAATCCTTGTAAATCACTTTTCCCTTCCCATTGCACAATTTCACTCCCACATTGCGAAGACTAAGCCCTTGCATATCCGGGCAATCCTGTCCCACAATCTCCAGCGGAACCAAAGAACCCTCTGGGGGAATGATAGTATGTCCCAAATGTTTTGCGATCTCATAACCGTCGCCGGTAGAACCGGTAGTTGGATAACTAAGTCCGCCCGTTGCCAAAATCACCTGATTGGCAAAATAGGTTTGCTCTTGCGTCCTAACACCGGAGACCGTCTGCTCATCGGTTAAAATTTCCCAAACCCGACCGGTTGCCACTCGAACCCCAAGATTGCGTAACTGCATGTCCAAGCAATGCAAGACCGACTGCGCCTTATCCGATACCGGAAACACACGATTGCCCCGTTCCGTTTTCAACGGGCAACCGCATTCCTCCAAAAAAGCCATGATGGATCGCGGTCCAAATGCATGCAATGCGCTATAAAGGAATCTTCCGTTCCTGGGAATATTCTGCAAAACTTCTTCAATGTCGCAATCATTGGTTACATTGCAACGGCCTTTTCCGGTAATCAAGAGTTTTTTGCCCAGTCGGTCATTTCGTTCCAACAACAAAACGGAACAACCGTTCTTTGCCGCCGTAATGGCGGCGAACATTCCGGCAGGACCGCCCCCTACCACGATGACATCATACTTCATCTGCATTTCCTTGTTTTTCATAAACGTGATATTCTTCCCATATATGCTCTAAATTATGAAAGGTTTTTGCAACTTCCTGCTCTCGTTTCGATGCCAATGCCACAATCAAGGCATTGACCACACTCAATGGCGCAACCAACGAATCCACCAATGAAACCATATCACTTTTCGCAAGCAAAATCCGATCACAATTTTCCCCAAGGGGAGATTGATAACTGTCTGTCACGGCTACAACCGTTGCGCCCGTACTACGGCAATATTGGGCGGCTTTCGCAGTGGCAGAGGAATATCTGGGAAAACTAAATGCCACAACCACATCCTCCGGTCCCACACCTACAATTTGTTCGAACATTTCACTGGTACCGGATGCAGTGATTACTTTCACATTGTGGAACATATAATTCAGATAGTATCCAAAAAAACTCGCCAGAGAAGAAGCGGAACGAACGCCAATTACATAGACTTGCCGGGCATTTAAAATCGCATCCACCGCACCCTGAAATTGGTCTCTGTTTACAGTCTCACCGGTTTTTCGCAATTTATCAATATCCGATTGTAACACAGTGGATAAAATATCCTGATTCCCTATCCGGTCGTGGGCAACCCCAATTCTCTGAACCGAGGTTAATCGGTTTACCACCATTTCCTGCATGGATTTTTGCATTTCCGGATAGCCTTCGAATCCCATTTCCATGGCAAATCGCACCACAGTAGATTCAGATACACCAACGGCTTTTCCCAACCGGTTCGCAGTCATAAATGCGGCTCTGTCATAGGATTCCAAAATATAATGAGCAATTTTCTTTTGACCCTTTGAAAAATCAGGAATCTTTTGTTGCAATAATTGCATCACGTCCCGACTCATAAATCATTCCTCCTAAAATAGAAGATGTTTTTCTTTCATATTACCAAATTCTTCTCAGAATATCAAGAGATTGAAGGAAATATTGCAAAAAAGCAGGACTTTAAAGCCCTGCCTTTTCTTCCTCAGATAAGTACCGCCATTTACCGCATGGCAAATCCCCTAAATCAAGATTGTGTTCCGACACCCGAATCAGTTGGACAACCTCCATGCCGGCGTAATCGCACATTCTGCGTACCTGCCGGTTTCTGCCTTCATGTATTACCACACTGATTACCGCTTTCCCGTGGCTGTCCGGCGGTTGTAAGAGCGAAACCTGAGGTTCCCGTATTTGATACCCATCCAAAATAATGGGCTTTGCCAGCCGTTCCATGGCTTGTGAGGTAAACCCCTTAACCACCACATGATATGTTTTGTCAATCTCATGTCTGGGATGCATCCATCGGTTGGCAAATTCTCCGTCATTTGTCATAAGAAGCAAACCTTCGGAATCCATATCCAATCTACCCACGGGATAAACGCGATAAGGACAATCCTTTATCAAATCCGTTACTTTTTTCCTCCCCTTTTCATCGGACATGGTGGTTACATATCCACGGGGTTTGTGGAGCATAATATAAACCGTTTTCTGCGCTGACGGAAGTGGCTTCCCATCCAATAAAATGACATCCACATCCGCATCCGCCAAATCACCTAAACAGGATACGGCGCCGTTCACCGACACCCTACCCTGTGCAATCCATTCCTCAGCCTTGCGACGGGACATCACGCCCCGCGCAGATATTATCTTTTGAAGACGTTCTTTCATTTTCGCCCTCCAAACCATTTTTGCCAAAAATGTTGCTTTTCTTCTACTTTACGCTCTACCGTCTGCCCATAAACAACGGGAACTTTTCCAACGCAATTATCTCCTATGCAAATATACGCAACGCCTGCGCTTTGTCCTTGCACCACCGGCGCATAAGCAAACCCGGGTCCGGATAGAATAATTTCTGCATTTTCTGTATCCGAGAGAGGAAATGAAAATCCCTCTGCCGCAATCAATTCCACTTGCAAGCGATCTCCGCCTACGACTTCTACCATTCCCACACATTCCTCGGGCGAAAGAATTTCGTTGATTTGGTATGCGGAAAACCCTTTTTCCATAAGCGAAATATGGTCCGCCCAGTCGTTCCCGTCATTGATTGTAACGCAAGTCAATCTGCGACCATCCCTTATGGCACTGGAAACCAAGATTCTACCCGCTGCCTTGGTAAAGCCGGTTTTAACCCCATCGGCTCCCTGTAAACGCCATAATAATTTATTATGATTGGTTAAACTGCGTTGCCCAATCTTAATGGATTTCGTAGATACTGTTTTGGCGAAAATAGGATTCTGCATAGCATAATTAGCCAATATTGCCAAATCCCGCGCAGTAGAATAATGACCGGGGCTGTCTAACCCGTTTGGATTTTCAAAATGACTTTGCGTCATACCCAACTGACGGGCTTTATCATTCATCAACTCTGCAAAACCGCTGACCGTACCACCGCAATAAATTGCCAATGCCACCGCAGCATCATTACCACTGTGAAGCATCAATCCATAGAGAAGTTCCTGAATGGTCAAAATTTCCCCTTCCCTTAAATAGATAGAGGAACCTTCAATCCCAACGGCTTCTTTCGGAATTTGCATTCGATCCAACACATTACATTGCTCACAAACCACCAACGCAGTCATGATTTTCGTAGTGCTGGCAATCAAACTTCGGCTGTCCGCATCTTTTTCATAAAGTACCCGACCGGTACTCCCATCCACTAAAATCGCTTTTTGCGCAGATATGGCATTCACCGGAATTACAAAGAAACAAGCGGCAGCCAGCAACCCAGCCGCCGCCCGAAGAATTCTTTTCGTCATTTTTCTTCACCCTGAGGTATTGTTCCCCGGTGCAGAAAATTTATCCTTCTTTTTTATTCATGTGTTCTTCCACAAATGCGCTTATACGATCCAGCACATCTGGAATCTGCTCCACCAAGCGGTCTACCGTTGTATTTGCAGGTGTGGCAACGGGAAGCATCCGTACATTTCCGTCTTTCACAATCAGAAATGCCACCGGAGTCACCTTAACACCACCGGCAGTTCCACCGCCAAAAGGATGGTTATCCAATTTATTCGGATGCTTGGACACGTAGTCTGAACCTGCCCCTCCAAAGCCGATACTGACCTTGGATACCGGAATGATGGTAATTCCTCCATCCATAATAATGGGATCGCCAATCACAGAATTGGCATCCGCTGCTTCCCGTAATTTTGCAATAGCGCCTTCCAGCATATTCGTCGTATTTTGGCTCATAGTGTT
>JAZKZB010000016.1:0-1567 GCA_045612425.1 Faecousia sp. | reverse complement strand
GACATTTGCCCTGCCATTTGGGAGATTCATTACCGCAATTGGTACAGTAAAAGATTGTCTTTGTCTTGGACATAGAATCAACTCCGTTTTTTCTTTCTATTATACAGCGTTCTTAGGATTCGGTCAAGAACCGACAAATAGATAAGCCAATCAAAGCGCATAATTTCTTTTGATACTGCTCATTTCGCAGATTTGCTTCTTCCGTTGGATTGGAAAGAAAACCGCATTCGATTAGGATTCCCGGGTTTGAAATGTGGTTCAGAAGATAGATCCCCTCCCCTTTTTTGATTGCGCGTTTTCCCGTGAAATTAAGACCGGATTGCACCGTTTCGGCTAATTTTCTGGAGTTTTCCTGACCGGAATAAAACACCTGCGCGCCGGCATATTGGCTGTTCGGATATGTATTTTGATGAATACTTACCAGAATACCATCCGTTTGAGAGTCAACAATTTTAACTCGTTCTTTCAGGTCGGATACCTTTTGCGCCGCTATGGTGTTTCCGGAAGTGTAAATCGAGGTGTCGGTGGTACGGGTCATAATCGTTTTGTAACCAAACAAGTGGAAAAAATCGTTTAATTTCAGACCCATTTCCAAGTTTATCTTACTCTCCAATACGCCGGTACAAGAGGTCGCACCGCCGTCTATCCCTCCATGTCCCGGATCCACAATGATACAGTATTTGCGATTTACGGGCTGATTTTCTTTCAGTACCGTTATGCCTTTGTCGGTTCCGATCACCGCCGTCAATATTAGGATGATCACCAATAAGTAGGAAGGAATCAATCGTATCCAGTTCTTACATTTCATGGACAACACCTCGGTTAATGACTATGCGGAATTTCAAAAAAGATGAACCGGATTCTGTTTTTCGGCATAGTATGACTTGGAACGACAGTTCCAAACTAAATCAGGAGGGATCGTTTTGGACGTTAAAATGCAAATTACGAATCCGTCAGAAGGAAAATTACCCGCAGCTGCACCCTTAGCAAACCCCTATGTGCCGTTTCAAATCAATAATCCGCCTAAATATGAGGCAAGAAAAGGAATGGTGCGTGGCACTCTGTTTCCCGGCTTGGATTTGCCGTTTATGGGAATGGTAAACGAAAAAGAAAAGCCCATCACACCCACAAGTGAACTGCAAGCGCTTGGATTTGCCATTCAGGAATTGGCGCTTTATTTAGACACGCACCCGGACGATAAAGAAGCGCTGGAACTTTACAGAACCTATCAAAAAATGCACCATAAAGGCATGATGGAATACAGCGAACGTTGCGGACCGCTGAATCACAACATTCCTGTAGATTCGAATGAGTATACCTGGATCCGGGATCCATGGCCTTGGGAATATGCAGGAAACGAGGAGGGTTAAAGAATGTTTGCTTATAATAAAAAACTACAGTATCCGGTGAAGATTGCAAACACCAATCCCCGGTTGGCAGCAATCATTATCAGCCAATACGGTGGCCCGGATGGCGAATTAGGCGCATCCTTGCGTTATCTTTCCCAACGCTACTCCATGCCTTTCGATGACCAAAAAGGTCTTTTGACAGACATTGGCGTGGAAGA
>JAZKZB010000015.1:0-8639 GCA_045612425.1 Faecousia sp. | reverse complement strand
CCTGGATATTACCCAGTATTTGGGCCGCAAGCCCAAGGCTTTGTCCGGCGGTCAGCGTCAGCGTGTAGCCATCGGCCGCGCCATTGTTCGTGACCCCAAGGTCATGCTCATGGACGAACCCCTTTCCAACTTGGACGCAAAACTGCGTAACCAAATGCGTGCCGAAATTATCAAACTGCGTTCCCGCATCGACACCACCTTCATTTACGTTACCCACGACCAGACCGAAGCCATGACTTTGGGCGATCGTATTGTTATTATGAAGGACGGCTTCATTCAACAAATCGGCACACCCCAGCAGGTGTTCAACCACCCCCACAACCTGTTCGTAGCCGGCTTCATCGGTTCTCCCCAGATGAACTTTTTCGATGCCAAGTTGGTCAAGCAGGATGGCAAGTATGCCGTGCAGTTGGAAAACCTGACCGTTGTCCTCAGCGACGACAAGCAGGAACGTCTGACCGCCAACAATGTGGAAGAACAAGAAATCACCTTGGGTGTCCGTCCTGAACACTTGGAACTGACCGAAAACGGCATCGCATCTTCCATTGATGTTGCCGAATTGATGGGTTCTTCCGTGCACCTGCACATCTCTTCCATGGGTCGTGATGTGGTTTTGGTTATCTCCACCATGAACATGACGCAGGCAGAAGTATCCGCTCTGCGCATGGGCGCTCCCGTGAAATTTGGTTTTGTCGGCCATGTCTGCCATGTGTTTGACAAGGCCACCGGCATCAACTTAGAAGGCTAATTTTTACATCTTAATTGGGTCTGCCAAACGGCAGACCCAATTTCTTTTATCCGTTGAAATATCAGGCTTTTTCCTTGACAAAAACCCAAAAAAATAGTAATCTAAAGAAGATATATCTTCCCTCCGCACGACGCTTCGCACCCCGTGCCGGAAGACATAAAAAGCAACTGGGATAAGGTGCCCGAAATATCCGGGAACATCATTGCGCTTACGCCATAGACTAATGCACGTCTGCAAATATCCCTATAAAAGGAGCCACGCCTATGCGCGAAAGCGGTATTTTAATGCACATTACTTCCCTGCCCGGGCCCTACGGGATTGGCAGTCTTGGAAAACATGCGTATGATTTTATAGACTTTTTGGAACAATCCGGTCAGCATTGCTGGCAGGTTCTTCCCTTGACGCCTACCGGATACGGCAATTCCCCTTATCAATCCAGTTCCTCTTTTGCAGGAAACCCATATCTCATCGATTTGGATTTGCTGGTTACCCAAGGATTGCTGGAGCAATGGGAAATCTCTGAATTTACTTGGGCGCAAGAAGAGAACCGGATTGATTTTGGTCTCATGTACGAAAACCGTAACCGAATTTTGCGTAAAGCCCATTTGAAATTCCGTGACACGGAAGACTTTTCTGCCTTTTGTCAGAAAAACCAAATTTGGCTGGAAGATTATTCTCTATACTGCGCCTTAAAAGAAAAAAACTGCGGTTCTCCGTGGTACACATGGGAGGATGCGCTGAAATTCCGTGACCCCCATGCTTTGGCCATAGCAAGGCAGGAATTATCCGACGAAATCCACTTCACCTGCTTTGTGCAATATCTATTTGCAAGCCAATGGTCTGCCCTGCGCAACTATGCCCGGGCAAAAAATGTGCGTATCTTTGGTGACATTCCCATTTACGTACCCTATGACAGCGCGGATGTTTGGAGCAACCCGCATCTGTTTCAGTTGGACGAAACCTTAACTCCCATCGCAGTGGCCGGTTGCCCACCGGATGCCTTTTCTGACGACGGGCAACTCTGGGGTAACCCGCTTTACCGCTGGGACATTCTGAAGCAAGACGGCTACGCCTGGTGGCTTCGCCGTTTGGGCGCTTGCGCAGACCGATATGACATGGTTCGTTTAGACCATTTCCGTGGATTCGAGGCTTACTGGTCTGTCCCTTACGGGGATACCACCGCCCGCAACGGTTGCTGGCAGCCGGGACCCGGACAAGATTTTTTCGACACCCTCTCTCGGGAACTTCCCCATTTATCCCTCATTGCGGAGGATTTAGGATTCTTAACAGAAGCCGTTCTGAACCTGCGCACGCAAAGTGGTTTGCCGGGAATGAAGGTTCTGCAATTTGCCTTTGATAGCCCGGAGCCGTCAGAATATTTGCCTCATAACTGTGTGCCTCACAGCGTTTGCTATACCGGCACCCATGATAATATGACCACCCGCCAATGGCTGGAAAATGCTGACGCTCACACTGTGCAATATGCAAAGGCCTATATGCGTTTAAATGCGCAAGAAGGTCTTGTTTGGGGCGTTATCAGCAGTGCCTTTGCCACGGCTTCCAATCTTTGTATCGTTCCCATGCAGGATTTCCTGAATTTAGGTGCGGAGGCCAGAATGAATTTCCCCGGAACCCAATCGGATTCCAACTGGACCTGGCGAGCAAATCAGGAATCTTTCACCCCTGAATTATCCCAAAAAATCAAAAACCTTACCAAAGTGTATGACCGCCTTGGCTCATACACTGTCGACCATACAAAATAAGAACGGAGACCTTTTTTATGAAGCATAATTGCGTAAACATTGTAAAGTGGACGGAAGCGCAACTGAAATACACCTATGACGTTTCCCTACAGGATGCCACTCCCCAGGAATTACACGAAGCCTTGGGCCATGCGGTCATGATGGCAATTTCCGATAACTGGAATCACGCCAAGCATACCCGCATGCACCATCGCAAAGCCTACTATTTTTCCGCTGAATATCTCATCGGCCGACTGGTATATTCCAACCTGTACAATTTGGGCATTTTGGATGAACTGAAGCAGTTATTTGCCGAACGTGGCGTTGACCTTGCCATTTTGGAAGATGTGGAAGATGCTGCATTGGGCAACGGCGGTTTGGGTAGACTTGCCGCATGCTTTTTAGATAGCGCTGCCAGTTGCGATATTCCCTTGTCCGGTTACGGTCTTCGTTATAAATTCGGCTTATTTAAGCAAAGTTTTGATGAATACGGCAGCCAAAAGGAAAATGCTGACGACTGGTCTAAATTCGGAGACCCCTGGTCCTACCGTCGCTATCACCACACCGTCAAAGTTTCCTTCCCCGACCACACCGTTTTGGCCGTACCCTACGACGTTCCCGTCATCGGCTATGGCACAAACAACATTGGTACTTTACGCCTTTGGCAATGCGAAGCAGAGGAAGAACTGGACTTTAATGCCTTTAACGACCAGGACTACCTCCGGGCATTGACCCAAAAAAACAAAGCCGAAGACATCACCCGTGTTCTCTATCCCAACGACTCTACCTGGGAAGGTAAGCGCCTGCGGATTAAACAACAATATGTGCTTTCCTCCGCTTCCCTGCAGGATATGCTTCGCACCTATAAATCCGCCCATGGTACAGACCTAACCCATTTTGCAGATTACTATGCCGTCCAGTTAAATGACACCCACCCGGCCATGTCCATTCCCGAACTGATTCGGCTCCTGATGTTAGAGGGCATGGACTTTGAGCAAAGTTTCCAAATCGCCCAAAAGACATTCTCCTACACCAACCATACCGTTATGGGAGAAGCCCTGGAAAAATGGAATCTGGACCTGCTTCGCAGTGTGGTTCCGGAAATTGTGGATATTATTCTGCGCATTGACGGAAAACTTCGCAGTGAACATCCCCACTTGTTTATTGTCCAGGATAATACCGCCCACATGGCAAATCTCAGTGTTTATGTGAGCAGTTACGTTAACGGCGTGGCAGAAATTCACAGCCAGATTTTGAAAGACGATTTGTTCCGGGATTGGTACGGGATTTTCCCCCAACGGTTCCAAAACAAAACCAACGGTGTCACTCCCCGGCGGTGGATCGGTCTGTGCAATCCTGAATTGACACAACTGATCAAATACCGTATCGGTAGCGACTTTTTAAAGGATTTAGAGCAAATCTCCACGCTGAAACCCATGATTGATGACGACATGGTACGTCAATTCAACCTCATCAAACGGCAGAAAAAAGAGCAACTTTGCGCTGTCATTGCCCAAAAAGAAGGGGTACAATTAAGCCCCGACTTCCTCTTTGACGTGCAAGTCAAGCGGTTGCACGAATACAAGCGTCAGTTGATGAACGCCCTGTCTATTGTGGATATTTACTTCCGTCTGAAGAACGGAGAACTGCCCAATTTCCACCCCACCGCATTTATTTTCGGCGCAAAATCCGCCCCCGGATATGCCCGGGCCAAAGCGGTCATTCGTTATATCAACCGCATTGCCAATATGATCAACAACGACAGTGATGTATGCAATAAATTAAAAGTGGTATTTGTGCAAAACTACAACTGCTCCTATGCCGAGCATATCATCCCTGCGGCCGATATTTCCGAGCAAATCTCCCCTGCCGGCACAGAGGCATCCGGCACCGGCAACATGAAACTGATGCTCAACGGTGCTGTAACCCTTGGCACCTTAGACGGCGCAAATGTGGAAATTGCGAAAGAAGCCGGCATAGAAAATGAGTATATCTTCGGTCATACTGTAGAGCAAATCAACCAAGCCAGAGACAGTTACTATGCCAGAGGCATTTACGATGTCAACCCCTACTTGCACCGGGCCATTGACACCTTGGTGGATGGCACTGTCCCTACGGACGATGACCAAAGAGAACTGTACCATGCGCTCCTGGACGGAACCGGCTGGCACAAGGCTGACCACTATTTCGTCCTGCTGGACTATCCTTCTTATATTGACGCAAAATTGAAGGCCAATTATGATTATCAGGACCGTTTGACCTTTGGCCGGAAGTGCTTGATGAATATTGTCAGTGGCGCAAAATTCTCCTCCGACCGTACCATCCGGCAGTATGCAGAAGAAATTTGGCACATTTCACCCATTGAATATTGATTCATCCTTTCACCCAATATCATGGAAAAATTCCCGAAATGCGGATGCATTTCGGGAATTTATTCTTTTATTTTAAATTGTTTGTGTTTATACCAATTCCTCTGCTGAAATGGCCACCGTATGCTCGATGGGTGTCC
Source organism: Faecousia sp. (assembly GCA_045612425.1). Taxonomy (GTDB): domain Bacteria; phylum Bacillota; class Clostridia; order Oscillospirales; family Oscillospiraceae; genus Faecousia. The sequence continues at coordinate 3,640 of JAZKZB010000015.1, read as the reverse complement.
ATTCACATTTCTTAAAGAAAGCAGCCACAGTGGTCAGCACAAAGGTCATCATAAACAACGGGAACGTAAACACAGAACGTACCTTCTGCGCAGTTGTGGCTCGAATCCGATTCCGCTCTGTAAACATTGTCAAAAGACCCACCCAGAACATACCCATATAGGAACCAATCAAGGTCATTGCGCCAATAAATGTTAAGGGAAGCCATTGGAATTTCGTCAAAATCAGGCCAAAGGACAACATTCCTACCAACGTACCCCATGCAAATCCCCACATAGAAAGGGTCAATTGCTCATAGCAGGTAAAGCCACTCCAATTTCTGCGGAAGATACCGGGGATGATTTTCCCCACGTATTTCAGGGACACTTGAATCCCTCCCTGCGTCCAACGAATACGTTGTCTCCAGGATTGGGGGAATGTCAAAGGTTGCTCATCATAAAGCACGGCGTCATGACAATAGCCGATTTTCACTTGATTGCTTGCGCACCAGTTGTTAAATTCCAAATCCTCAGTAAGCGTAAAGAAATCCCAACTTCCAATTCTTTTCAGCAATTCCCGGGTGAAACCGAAACCGGTGCCATTGACAGCGCAACCGGTGCCTAAATACATACGGGAACGATTTAAGTGGGTGGATTCATGGAGATACCACAAGCCGTAACCGGAGGTAATCCAGTTATTGCCAAAGTTCTTGGTATTGCGGTATCCGCAAAATGCCTCATACCCGGCATCCGGCATCTCATTCATACGTCTGATGTAATCCTTATGAAGCAGGTTGTCCGCATCAAAAATCAGGTATGCATCAAAGGCATCGTAGCCATAATCGCCTTTCACATGATTCAGCAAGAAATTCAGCGCATACCCTTTGCCCACTTTTTCTTTATTGAACCGCTCATACACCATTGCGCCATGTTCTGCCGCCACCTTGGCGGTATTGTCAGTACAGTTATCCGCTACCACAAACATGGTAATCAGTTCCTGAGGATAATCCTGCGCCCGAATACTATCGAGCAAATGAGGCAAAACCGCTTCTTCATTTCTGGCGGCAATTAAAATCGCGTATTTACGCATTGCCTTTGCTTCCGGTAATTTTCGTTTTCCGAAGAGGGGCAAAAACAAATATAAAAATTGATAGCAAAACAGAAGGGGTGTCAAAAGTACCAGTGCCAGACTCAACCCCTCCATAAATTGTAGAAATGTCATCGTCATCCATCCTCTCCTGTTTATCTATTGACATTATATCGCACCTTCGGAAAATACGCCAATTAAGAAATGTATAAGAGAATTTAAGATTATCTTAATAATTACCCTTTCCGAAAAAAAGACTGTTGCAAGATTTGCAACAGTCTTTCTTTTGATTAGCCTTCTTCTACCACAATTTCCGATAATTTCAAACCGGGATTACGTCGGCACGTAAAATCAATCGCCCAGAAACTACTGAATACCAACAGTTTCCTGCCACGATAATCTTCCAGAAGTTCCGCATCGCTTCCCAAATTCAAGTCCGTTAAATCACCGGGGTAACTGTCAATCACGCGAATTTCTTCGTAGGGTAAGCCCTCCATCCGCAAATCCACACCGTACTCACTTTTCATGCGGTACTGGAACACATCAAACTGCAATGTGCCAACAACGCCCACAATCACTTCTTCCATACCGGAATTGGGAACTTTAAAAATCTGGATAGCGCCCTCCTGGGCAATTTGCTCTGTGCCTTTTACAAACTGCTTGCGCTTCATGGAATCCTTGGCGCTCACCCGGGAAAAATGTTCCGGCGCAAAAGTGGGAATGCCCGCAAACGAGAATTTTTTTCCCGGCACGGAGATGGTATCTCCAATGGAGAAAATACCGGGGTCGAATACACCGATTACGTCCCCTGCATAGGCTTCCTCCACAATTTCCCGCTCTGCCGCCATCAACTGCTGAGGCTGGGAAAGACGCATTTTCCGATTGCCCTGCACATGGAAATATTCCGTATCCCGGGAGAATTTACCGGAACAAATCCGCATAAAAGCCAAGCGGTCACGGTGCGCCTTATTCATGTTGGCCTGAATTTTGAACACGAAAGCGGAAAAGTCCTCGCTAAAAGCATCCACAGTTCCGCAATCGGCCACCCGACTCAAAGGCGGGGGCGTAAGTTTCAGGAAATTTTCCAAAAATGGTTCAATGCCGAAATTCGTCAAAGCAGAGCCAAAAAACACGGGGCTCAGTTGACCGCAACGCACCGCTTCCATATCCATTTCCCGTCCGGCAGACAGTAGTTCCACATCTTCAATCAGTTGTTGATGCTTCGCTTCCGAATCCAATAAAGTGGCAACCTGCGCATCATACAAATCCACTTCCATTTTTTCCGCTTTTGCCTTTCCGTTCAAGCCGGAGAAGAACAGTAGTTGACTCTTGGTGCGGTCATAAACACCTTGAAAATCCTTACCGGAACCAATGGGCCAGTTCATGGCATAAGTTTCAATGCCCAGTTCCCGTTCCACTTCATCCAAAAGGTCAAAGGGGTCTTTGGTTTCCCGGTCCATTTTGTTAACAAAGGTGAAAATAGGAATGTGACGCATGGCGCAGACTTTGAACAATTTTCGGGTTTGGGGTTCCACACCCTTTGCCCCGTCAATCACCATGACTGCGGCATCCGCAGCCATCAAAGTGCGGTAGGTATCTTCCGAGAAGTCCTGGTGACCGGGCGTGTCCAAAATGTTAATGCAAAAGCCGTCATATTGAAACTGCATTACCGACGAGGTAACAGAAATACCCCGCTGTTTTTCAATTTCCATCCAGTCGGAAGTGGCGGCACGGGAGTTTTTCTTTCCCTTAACCACACCTGCCTGGGCAATGGCGCCACCGTAAAGCAGAAATTTTTCTGTCAAGGTAGTTTTACCGGCGTCAGGGTGAGAAATAATAGCAAACGTCCGACGGCGGCTGATTTCTTCTATCAGTTGAGACATAAATTCCTCCGTAATCTTGTTATCATGTTTCATAGGAGAACTTATGGCGGACAAAGAAAACCCATAATAGCCTCCACAATATAAAATCAATTTAGTTTATCATATTTTCTTGAGATTTACAATAGATTTTCAAAGAAAAACCGCCCAAAGGCGGTTTTTCAGACATTCTCTTATTTCATGAGTTTACACACCAACTGGGTATAGGCTACAGGGTCTGCGATGGGCAAATCTGCCATCAAAAGGGCTTGGCTCAGCAAAAGTTCTGCATAATCTTTTGCCTTTTCCACATCGGTAGCACTGGCAATCTCCATGGCTTTCACCGCCTCATGCTCCGGATTCAGTTCCAAAATTCTGCCTGCGGTAAAGGCAAATTCCGGATTAACCCGTTTCATGTATTTTTCCATTTCAAAACTCACGCCGGCATCGGAAACCAAACTCACCGGAGCCGTTCCCAACTGGCTGGAAAGACGAACTTCCTTGACCTGCTCGCCTAAGGTTTCTTTGACGAATGTCAGGAACCCCTGCATTTTTTCGGTCTTGTCCTTCAGTTCCTTTTTCTGCTCCTCACTTTGCAATCCCAAGTCCTCTGTGGTTACATTGCAGAAAGACTTTTCTGCATAGGTCATCAAAGTCTGGGGCACAAATTCGTCCACCTCATCCGTAAAGAGCAAAACATCGTAACCCTTATCCGCCA
>JAZKZB010000014.1:0-3835 GCA_045612425.1 Faecousia sp. | reverse complement strand
GTTACCTGCACCAACTTTAACTTTATCGCCGTAATTTGCTCTTACCCAATCAAGAGTGAGCTTCTGCCATTCGGAGAATCCTTCAGAGGAGTCGATACAAAGCACGTCTGCTCCTGCTTCAATCAATGCGGTTGCTTGACCGCGGCCGATGCCCTTGGTTTCCCGGGTGATGCAGATAGAACCGCCACCGATGCCGACTTTCACAAAGTCAGCCCCGGATTCAGCCAAGAATCGGAAACCTTCCCGGTCTACCACGTTGCCGGCGCCGATTTTTACTGTGTCGCCGTAATGTTCCCGCACCCAGGCGATGGTGTTTTTCTGCCAGCAGGTGTAGCCTTCGGAGGAGTCGATAACCAGCACGTCCACACCGGCTTCCAGCAAAGCGGGGATTCGGGTAGCATAGTCCCGGGTGTTAATGCCGGCGCCAACGATGTAACGCTTTTGGGCATCCAAAAGTTCTTGAGGGTTGGCCTTGTGAGAGGCATAGTCCTTGCGGAAAACAAAATACATCAAGTGGTCATTTTCGTCCACAATGGGAAGAGCATTTAACTTGTTGTCCCAAATAATATCATTGGCTGCCTTCAAAGTGGTGTCCTTGGGGGCAGTGATGAGTTTTTCCCGGGGGGTCATAAAGGTAGCAACTTTGTCGCTGGGGCTCATTCTGGACACTCGGTAGTCACGGCCGGTGACGATGCCCAGCAGTTTTCCGTTGGCAGTGCCGTCTTCCGTAATGGCAACGGTGGAGAAGCCGTTGGCTTCTTTCAGCGCCAGCACGTCTGCCAAAGTATGGTCGGGAGTCAGGTTGGAAGCGGAGGTTACGAAACCTGCCTTATGGTTCTTTACCTTTGCAACCATGGCGGCTTGGGATTCGATGGATTGAGAGCCGAAAATAAAACTCACGCCACCTTCTTTTGCCAAAGCAATGGCCAGCGTATCGTTAGACACTGCCTGCATAACAGCAGAGGTCAAGGGAATGTTCATGGAAATGGCGGGTTCTTCCACGCCCTTGCGGTATTTCACCAAGGGGGTTTTCAAAGAAACCCGATCGGGTACGCATTCTTCGGATGTGTAGCCGGGAATCAGCAAATATTCGCTAAAAGTACGGCTGGGTTCGGACATATAATGTGCCATGTGTTTTCCTCCTAATTTCTATCTGAAAAAATCTTACACAACATTAAATACCGGTGCCTTCACCGGGGTCGAAAAAGGGAATATCCTGCTTCCCGTCGCTATCTAAGTGCTTAAAATTGCCGATCACTTCCGATACAATATCGGATACGGCGAAAGTGTCCGGAATACTGCGGATGATATTGGATAGGTGCGCCACCTGAGATTTGTTCACCACGCAAATTAACACGTTGACTTCCTCGCCCCGATAAATTCCTTTGCCGGGAATTAAGGTAGCGCTGTGGTGCAGGCGGTGGACAATGGCTTGGGAAAGTTCCTCCGGATGCCGGGTCATAATTTCAAACCGGATGGCGCTTCTGCCGGCTCGATTCATCTTATCCATGACAGAACTGGTTGCAAAACTGTATAGAATGCACATAAGCACCGGTTCGATTTTGTGGCCGTAGATAAAATAGGAAATCCCTGCCACAATGCAGTTGATGACAAAGGAAACCCAAAAGAAATTAAAATGAGGTTTGGATTTGTGAATCAGGGAAGCCACAAAATCCGTTCCACCACCATAAGTGCCGGCGCGAAGCAGGGCAGAGAATACCAAACCGCTGGCAATGCCACCTACCAAGGGGCCCATAATGGTGGATGTGCCGTTGGTTGTGCTGTAAGCAAAGGCGGATAAATCCACTTTTTCGACCAATAGTAAAAGCACGGAAAAGGCAGCCACATAGGTTATGGTACGAACGGCTAAGGTCTTACTGACTTTTTTGTAAACCAAAAAAGCCAGAGGAATGTTCAAAAGCAAATTCAAATAACCCATGCTCAGCCCGGTAACAAATTGGAACATGGTGCAAAGACCGTTCAATCCTGAGGGGGCGAATCGGTTAGGAAAAACAAATAGGTGGTAATTAAGAGAAGAAACTGCGGCGGCAAGCACGATAAAAAAATATGTGAGTATGACGCGGGAACGTTTCATAACGACACCTTCCATGCATATTCCATTTGCGCAGGGTGGTTTCCTTATAATATAGCATAGGTTTCCCCCCCGGTCAAGGGCAGGATTGACAAGTTTTTTGCCTAATTTTGGGTAGGGAAGCGGGGTGTGGTATAGCAGAGGGAAAACCGGCATAGATTTTTCTGAGGAGGGATGTCCATGGCAGAATCGCAAAACGCAATGCCTCACAAAATTATTTTGCAGGAAAGGCAACGGTTATCTTTGACAGGGGTATCGGAAATTGTCAGTTTTGATGAGTCTTCGGTGATATTACACACCCAGAAGGGAACGCTGACCGTTCACGGAAAGGAACTGCAGTTAAAAACCCTTTCGCCCCAAGGCGGGCAAGTGGAAGTGGCAGGAACGGTGATGGCGTTGGTGTATGAAGAACCCAGGCCGACCGGCGGATGGTTGCGCCGGCTCTTTGGATGACGCCCCCGGCGGTGGCTATGGGTCAGGCTCTCTGGTCCGTAGCCTTTGGATTTGGATTGGGTGTTTTTTACGGATTTTTACATCCTCTTCGGCAAAAGGCCTGCCGGTTGGCAGATGGATTGTTTTTAATCGGGGCGTTTTTTACGTGGTTGCAGTTTGCGTTTGCCATTTGTGATGGCAATATGCGTGTGGGTTATTGGGCAGGTTTCGCTTTGGGCGCAGTTGCGGGAAAAAAGACCTTGGGGCAACTGTGCATGCCCGTTTTTGTCGGTGTTTGGGGAACGGTTTTTCGGATTGGGGGATGCTTCCATGGGTTTTTTAAAAAAATTTTTAAAAACATTGGGATTTTTGCAAAAAAACAATTGTCAAGACTAAAAAAATCGAGTACAATGAGGTGTAATGTATCTGCAAACCAACGAAAAACCACAGGAGGACAACGCCATGGCAAGTCAAAGAAAGCCTTTCCGTCAAATTCGCCTGGTATACAAGCGGACGCCTGCTTCCGTGAAGATAGCGTTGCTGGCGGTCATTGTATTGTCTACGGTGGCGTTGTTGGTATTGCGGGGGGAACTGCTGAAAAAGCAGGAGGAACTGGAGGCATCCCGTCGGTATGCCCAGCAGTTGGAGCAGGAAAACGAAAGACAGCAACAACTCATCGATCAGCAAGGCACCATTGACGGCATTGACGACGCCGCCAATGACCAGGGCTTGGTGGATGACGACACCATCTTCTTTAAGCCGGAAGAGTAACGTTTATTTCAATTTGGAGGAAGCAAAGCAAACTATGGAGTTAACCGTCGGAGCAGTTTTAGAAGGTAAAATTAAATCGATTACCAATTTCGGAGCGTTCGTTACCTTGCCGGAGAACAAAACAGGTTTGGTACATATTTCCGAAGTAGCCAATACCTATGTCAGTGATATTCATCAGCATTTGACAGATGGGCAGGATGTAAAAGTGATGGTGATTGGGCTGGAGAATGGAAAGGTAAATCTGTCCATCAAACGGCTGGAAGAAAAAGCAGAGCGCAATCCGGTCAGAGCCGGCCAACGTCCTGCGGTTGCCCGCACGCAGCGGACAGCCCCCACACCGCCTCCGGCGCCCAAAACTGCGGATCAACTGTTTGAGGAGAAACTTAAGGCGTTTATGTCTGAGTCCGACAGTAAAATTTCTTCCATTAAGCAATACTCCGAACATCGCACCAAAAGCCGTAGGAGATAACTTTTTTGGACTGCTACGCGGTAGCAGTCCTTTTTTGTAAGAAACGAGGGTAAATGTTATGTCAACCATAG
>JAZKZB010000013.1:0-6004 GCA_045612425.1 Faecousia sp. | reverse complement strand
AGGTACTGCCCAGCAATGGGAACACGCCCAGGCTGTTATGAAAGATATTTTGGATGATTTGGGCGTAAAATATGACATCGGCATTGACGAGGCCGCCTTTTATGGCCCCAAACTGGACATTCAATATAAGAATGTATTCGGCAAAGAGGATACCATCGTCACCATCCAAATTGACATGCTCCTTGCGCAAAAGTTCGGGATGGAATATACCGATGCCGACGGTCAAAAGAAGACCCCTTATATCATCCACCGTACCTCTCTGGGTTGCTACGAACGGACGTTGGCATACCTCATCGAACGTTACGCAGGCGCTCTGCCTCTGTGGATGATGCCCACACAGGTTAGAGTCATGCCCATTACCGACCGGGCCCATGACTATGCCAAAGAGTTGTGCGACAAACTCAACGCTATGAACATCCATGCAGAAACCGACTGCCGTAGTGAAAAATTAGGCTACAAAATCCGGGAGGCGCAACTGCAGAAAATCCCGTATATGCTGGTCGTTGGTGACCGGGATATGGAAAACGGGACTGTTTCTGTCCGCACCCGCAAGGGTGATGACTTGGGCGCCATGACCCCCGATGAATTCACAGCCAAATGTCTCATGGAAATCGCAAGCAAGAGCAAAGAAGTATAATGTTTTGGGTGCAGGTACATTGCCTGCACCCTTTTCCTTTCTTGTTTTGCTTACATTGTTTTCCGACTTTACATTGATGGGATTTCGTGGTACAATGCATTTGTGAAAGGAGGCGATTGCATGAGCATATTGGGGCAAAAATTAAAGCAGTTTATCCAACGTTTTCTCAAAGGCGATATGGTTTTGCTGGTTATGTGCCTGGCAATCTCCGCCTTTAGTTGTTTGGTTCTTTCCAGCGTTACCGGGGCGGAAAAATTTGGCAGTTCCACCCGTTACATCCTGATCCAGATCATTGCAACCATGCTGGGTGTGTGCGCCTACGCCGTTATGTCCAATATTGATTTGGAATTTTTCTCCGAACACCGCAGATGGCTGGTAGTCTTTAATTTATGTCTGCTGTTTTTGCTGATTCCCTTCGGCACAGACAACAACACCGGTAACCGCAGTTGGTTGGACTTTTCTTTTCTCCCCTTTTATGTCCAACCTGCAGAAATCTGCAAAATTCTTTACATTCTAATCACCGCTTCGGTCATGGCCTCCCACCAGAATCACATATCCTCCCCCCGCAGCGTGTTACATACCGCAGCCCATTTAATTATTCTTGCGGCGACAAATATGGTCGTGTCCCGAGATGCCGGCGTGACTCTGATTTTCGTATTTATTTTTTTGGGCATGACCTTTGGCGGCGGTGTGAAAATGCGTTGGTTTATAGGCGGTGGTGCCGGTCTGGTCGCCATTTGGCCTTTTGTTTGGGAACGTCTGCAACCTCACCAACGCAACCGCATTTTGGCGCTGTTTGATCCCTCCATTGACCCCCAGGGCATTGGGGTGCGCTATCACGCCAAACTGAGTTTGCAATCCTTAACCGGTGGCGGTATCACCGGACAGGGGCTATTTAACGGCAACCGCACCCAAGCCGGCGCCTTGCCTGCCCAGCACACGGACTTCATTTTCTCCTCTATTGGGGAAGAACTGGGATATGTAGGATGTCTTCTGATTATCATTGCCTTGTTTGCGCTGGTTGCCCGATGCATTTGGGTAGGAGTGCGCAGTACTGACTATATGCGCCGATTGGTCTGCTTTGGCGCAGCATCCGCCTTGATTTTCCAAATTATGGTCAATATCGGTATGTGTATTGGCGTGGTGCCGGTCATCGGTTTAACCCTGCCCCTGATTAGTTACGGCGGTAGTTCCATCGTTACCATCTATGCCATGTTAGGGCTGGTTTCCGGTGTCTACGCCCGCCCTGCGCCACGAAGTCATGAACGGTATATTCAACCCCCACGATAAGAAATGGAGTTTTAAGAACAATGAAAGCATTTATGGACAAAGATTTTCTTTTGGAGACGGAAACCGCAAGACATTTGTTCCACGATTATGCCAAGCATATGCCTCTAATAGACTATCACTGCCACCTGAATCCGCAAGAAATTTATGAAGACCGGCGGTTTGACAATTTGGTAGAAGTCTGGTTGGGCGGTTTGCAAGCCGGCGGGAACTATGCCGGAGACCACTACAAATGGCGTCTGATGCGCTCCAACGGTGTGGAAGAAGATTACGTTTCCGGGGCAAAAGACCCTTATGACCGTTTCTTAAAATTCGTAGAGACTTTGGAAATGGCCATCGGAAACCCCATGTATCATTGGTGCCATTTAGAATTGCAACAATTCTTCGGCATTCATGAACCCTTAACATTAGAAAACGCGCCTGCAATTTGGGAGCATTGTAACCGACTCCTGCGTGAAAGCCCGGACATGACTGCCCGCGGATTGATTCGCAAGGCCAATGTGGCCTTTATCGGCACTACAGATGACCCCATCGATGATTTGCGTTGGCATGATAAAATCAAAGATGACCCCACTTTTAACGTAATTGTAACTCCCTCTTTCCGGCCCGACAAAGCCATCCACCTGCACAAGGCAGGTTTCGCCGGCTACATGGCACAACTGGCGCAAAGTGTCGGAAAAGCGCAACTTGTCTCCGTGGAAGAAGTGCTGGAGGCATTAACCTCCCGATTGGAATATTTCCACGCCCACGGATGCAAAATCAGCGACCACGGTTTGGATTCTGTTCCCTACGAAATTTGTACTATGGAGCAAGCCAATGCCACCTACCAAAAGGCTTTGCAGGGAAAAGTTCTGACAACCAAGGAAATTGACGGTTATCAAACCATTTTAATGCTTCACTTAGGCAGAGCCTACCATCGCTTAAATATTGCCATGCAACTGCACTATTCCTGCCTGCGCAACAATAGCGACCGCATATTCAACGCCATGGGCCCCGATACCGGGGTGGATGCCATTGCGCAGAATACCTGCGGTGGCAACGTGGCCAAATTGCTCAACGCCTTAGATACAGACGGCTGTTGCCCCAAAACGATTCTATACTCCCTGAACCCTGCCGACAATGCCCAACTGGGCACCATCATCGGGTGCTTCCAGGACAGTTCCCTCCCCGGGAAAATACAGCACGGCTCCGCATGGTGGTTCAATGACACCAAATCCGGCATGGAAGACCAAATGCGTTCTTTGGCCAACTTGGGTTTACTGGGCAACTTCATCGGTATGCTCACCGACTCCCGTTCTTTCCTCAGTTATGCACGGCATGATTATTTCCGTCGTATTTTGTGTAACCTCATCGGCAACTGGGTGGAAAATGGGGAATACCCGAACCGGGATGCCTCTTTGAAAAAAATTGTGGAAGGTATTTCTGCAAAGAACGCTCTGCGGTATTTTGGGCTGTAAAATGAAATTTTGGGGTTCTGTGGGCACAGAACCCCAATTTGTCAAAAAATAAACGCATTTCTTTTTGATAATCGGTAAAAATACCTATTGCAAAAGAATAAATGCTGTGGTATAATGCCCGTGTGTCCGAGCCGGACACCCCCATATTGGGATGTCGCCAAGCGGTAAGGCACCAGACTTTGACTCTGGCATTCGTAGGTTCAAATCCTGCCATCCCAGCCATAACGACCCGCTAGCTCAGTTGGCAGAGCAATTGCCTTTTAAGCAATGGGTCCGGAGTTCGAATCTCCGGCGGGTCACCAAAAAGCAGATACCCTTTAGGGTGTCTGCTTTTTACTTTCCCCTTCCTTGACTATCTCTTGATTTTATGATATAATTCGTTGAAATTATTGCTTATTCGGCAGATTGTAAAATCATGAATAAGGAAGTGATTATGTGCTTCTTCGACAAGGCCATCCATGGGCAACTGTCATTCATAAATTTTTATATTCCCCTGCTTATTTTTTTCTGATTGGGTTTTTAACTGTTCTTTCAAACACCTGCAACGCAGAATTGTTTGTTTATACTTGTTTCATCATCATCGGAATCTATATTTGCTTTATGGCCCGGGATCTTCTCCCCCTGACGCCAATGATTGTCTGCGGATATATCACTCCCTCTGTGGGAAACAACCCCGGTGTGAACGACAGTTCCATTTTCTCCTTCCATGGCGGTGGGCTGTATATCATTCTTTTGGTAGTTCTATTTCTAATCAGTTTGATTTACCGTCTTGCCACTGACCCTGATTTTGGCGGTAAAAAATTTTTTGCCCGCAAACGCACCTTACTACCCGGCATTTTAGCGTTGGGATTTGCATACTTGCTCTCCGGTTTCGGAAGCGGCCAATGGGATAAAATAGGTTGGCAAAATCTGCTGTTTGCCACACTCCAATTTCTTTCCATCGGTTTGATTTACTTCATCCTTTCCGGCGGTATTTGTTGGGAACAAGCGCCTGAAAAATACCTCGCCTGGGCCGGTGTATGCGTCGGCTACGTACTGTTAGCGGAACTTCTCTTTATCTTTTGGGACTCCAATATTATCTTCGAAGGCAGAATTCTTCGAGACAAAATCTATACCGGCTGGGGACACTACAACAACATCGGTGCGCTTCTTGCCATGATGATTCCTTTCCCCTTTTTCCTTACCGGAAAATCTCGCTATCCCAGTCTTTTTTATTTTACTGCCCTTTTATTTTTTGCAGGCTTGCTCCTTACTTGCTCCAGAGGTTCCATTCTCTTTGGCATTATCATCTACCTTATTTCTTATATTTTCTCATTATTTTCCAGCGGGCAGGCGCGACGCTCCTTTGGAATTCACATTTTTACGGTTTTGCTTGCCGGTGTGCTTATCTTCTACTACAGCGAAGAATTGCGTTGGCTCTTCTTCTCCATAGTAAACGCAGGATTCGCCTCCAAGGAACGGGAAGAAATTTATTCCCAAGGCATTGCGCAGTTCCTGAAGTTCCCCATTTTTGGCGGAAGTTTTTTCCCGGTGAACAACGCATTGTTTAGTTGGTCTACCTCCGAAAGTTTCGTATCTTTCTTCCCGCCCAGATGGCATAACACTTTGATTCAAATTCTGGCCTCCTGCGGAACTGTGGGCATCGTGGCATATTTATTCCACCGGGTACAGACTATCCTGTTATTCATCCGGGATTTTAGCAGAGAAAAAATGTTTGTGGCATTTTCCATTCTTGCCTTGCTCTTGACCAGTATGCTGGACTGCCATCTGTTTAATATCGGCCCGGCCATGTTTTACTCTGTGGCACTGACGTTTGTTGAGCATGGCATGTGCGCAAAGAAAAAAACACTGTAAATCCAAGAGAAATCACTGTTACCTCTTGCTTTTTCATGCTATCGTGTTATAATTTAGTCAGAATAGACCTTGACTATCAAGGCTTCCATATTGAACGTTTGAAAGTGAGGAAATCATTATGAACATGCGCCCCAGCCGCACCTTGGCTCTTCTCCGCGAAGGAAAGACCGTCTTCTCTGTTAAACTGAACACCATAGATCCCCGCGTCACAGAAATGGCCGCTATGATGGATATCCCCTGCATCTGGGTTGACCACGAACACACTGCCAACGACTATCAGGTTTTGGAACACCAGATCTACGCTGCAAAAGTCTACAACACCGACATCGTTGCCCGTGTTCCCAGAGGCTCTTACAGCGACTACATCCGTCCCTTAGAGTTGGATGCCTGCGGCTTAATGGTGCCCCATATCATGTCTGCTGAAGACGCCAAAAACGTGGTTTACATGACCCGTTTCCACCCCTTGGGCCGTCGTCCCGTAGACGGTGGCAATGCTGACGCCAAATTCTGCATGATTCCTCAAGCGGAATATAACAGACAAGCCAACCAGGAACGTTTCCTTATTTTCCAGATTGAAGACCCCGAAGCCATGGAACACATCGACGAAATCGCCGCTGTGCCCGGCTATGATATTCTGTTCTACGGCCCCGGTGATTACTCCCACAGCATTGGTCACTCCGGTGAGTTTGACCATCCTGATGTAGTTGCCGGCTTCAAGAAGGTTGCCGAAGCCGCCAAGCGCCACGGCAAATTCGCCGGCACTGTAGGC
>JAZKZB010000012.1:0-4220 GCA_045612425.1 Faecousia sp. | reverse complement strand
GATCTGTTCTCAGACAGTTCTGTCATTTTCGACCGACTCAGCATTACCATTTTTCAATTTATCTCCGGTCTTTTCAGCCAAATACCGGACAGCGCTCTGGGATTCGGCACTTGGATTCTGGCCTGCTACATGCTTTCTGCCAAATTGCCCCAGATTCGCACCTTTCTTTCCCACCGAATGCCGGAAAGTTGGCGCAATAAATATCTTCCCGCATTGAAAACCCTTCGAGAAAATCTGCTCGGTTGGTTATTTGCCCAACTGAAACTTATCAGCATCACTTTCCTCATTTTATGCATCGGACTTCTCCTCCTGCGCATTCCCCTTGCGCCCCTTTGGGCGTTCCTCATCTCTTTGGTAGATGCCCTGCCGGTTTTGGGCACAGGCACCGTGCTGATTCCCTGGTCAGTTATCTGCTTTCTGCAGGGCAATACCCCCCAAGCCTTAGGAATTTTAGGACTTTATGCCACCGCCATGCTGACACGCACAGCCTTAGAGCCCAAACTGGTAGGCAAACAATTGGGGCTGGACCCGTTGGTCACTTTGTTCGCCATGTATGCCGGCTACCGATTATGGGGAATCGGCGGGATGCTTCTTTCCCCATTGCTGGCTATCACCATCAGCCAAATGGTTCGTAATTTTTCCACCGGGCAATAGAAAACCCGTTACACATTTCTTCAAAAACACAAACTTACTATTGTGTAATTGGCGATATTTTGATATAATATTTAGAAAAAAGTTATATTGGATGTGTATTGCCTTGAAGTATGGAGTATGGAATGTATCAAAACCTGACCAAAGCGCCGTCAACGCTTTGGTTCATGCCGGTCACGCGCCTCTGACCGCCATGATATTATCTGCCCGGGGATTTTCTACCCCTGAGCAGGTGCAATCTCTTTTGGGGCACGATGCCCCCATGCCGGAACCCTTTCAAATGAAGGACATGGACCTCGCCGCCAAGCGGGTAAATCTTGCCATAGCCCGGGGAGAGAAAATTGCCGTGTTCGGCGATTACGACGTAGATGGCATTACTGCCACCTGCCTGCTGACCCATTTTCTGCGTCGACACGGCGCAACCTGCATCAGTTACATCCCCGGCCGAATGGAAGAAGGCTACGGGCTCAACCGCCTCGCCATTGAACAACTACACGCAGAGGGTGTCAAACTGATTGTCACCGTAGACTGCGGAATTACCGCCATAGAAGAGGCCGAACTGTGCCATCATTTAGGCATGGATTTGGTGATAACCGACCACCATGAGTGCAAAGATGTCTTGCCCCAGGCCGTAGCCGTGGTAGACCCCCACCGGGCAGACGAAACCTATCCCCACAAAAATCTTTCCGGTGTAGGTGTGGCTTTCAAACTGGCTTGTGCTCTGTGGGGAAACCAGGAAGAAGTACTCCGGGACTATGCAGACATGGTCTGCTTAGGTACTGTAGCCGACGTCATGCCCTTAATCGGCGAAAACCGGTTGTTCGTCCACCAAGGGCTCAAATCTCTGCAAGACCCCCGACGGCCCGGATTGGTGGCATTGATGGACGAGTGCGGATGCCAACCCCAAAACATCAACGCTTCCACCATCGGCTATATGTTAGCGCCCCGAATCAATGCCGCAGGCAGAATGGGCCAAATTCAGTTGGCCATTGACCTGTTTCTCACCGAAGACCCGGATGTGGCAAAAGACTTGGCAAAAGCGCTGTGTGACTTAAACCGCCAACGGCAAGGGGTAGAATCGGAAATCTATCAGCAAGCCATTTCCATGATCCCTGCCGAGAAAATTCCGGAAGCCATTGTATTGGCCGATGAACACTGGCACCAAGGCGTGGTGGGCATTGTTGCCAGCCGGATAGCGGAGGAATTTTGCTGTCCCACTTTCCTGATTTGCTTAGACGGCGAACACGGAAAAGCCAGTTCCCGCAGTTACGGGGGTTTTAACCTGTTTGCCTCTTTAAAAGAACTTTCTCCGCTTTTGGAAAGTTACGGTGGGCACGAACTGGCCGCCGGCTTCACCATTTCCAAAGATAAAATTGCGCCATTCCGGGAAGCCAACTGCCAACTTTCCGCAGATTACTATACCGACGGTGTCCCCCGTACCGCCATAAATTTAGACTGTTGTGTCACACCGGAATTGCTGACTTTAAAGAACGTAGAGTCCTTGTCCGGATTAGAACCTTGCGGAAACGGCTGTCCCAAGCCGGTTTTGATGATGGAAAATCTAACCGTAGAACGCATCACACCCGTAGGTAACGGTCAACACATGCGCTTACGTCTGCGGTGCAAAAATTACATATTACAGGGCATTTTCTTCTCCGCCACAGCAGAATCCGCATCCATCTCTCAGGGAGATTTGGTGGATGTGGCGTTTACCCCTCAAATTAACGACTTTCGCTCAGAACGCTCCGTGCAATTAAATCTTGTGGACATCCGGCCCGCCTGCAACGCTCCCTGCTGCCCGGATATTCACCGCTACACCCAGTTGCGCCGGGGTTGTCTCTGCCCGGAAGATGCGCGCCACCTTTTGCCCGACCGGGCCACCCTTTCTCTGGTTTGGCGATACCTGTCCGCCTTCACGCCCATCGTAGAAAATCCGGTATGCCTATGCCGTAAAATCGTGCGCTGGTCCGGGGTGGAATTGAGTTTGGAAAAAATGCTGACTTGTCTGGATATTTTTCAGGATGTGGGATTGCTGCAGCAAAAAAATGCCCACAAGCACTTAACCATTCACTTAACCCACGGCAACGGAAAAGCCGATTTGACCTCCAGCCGTACTATGCAGATACTTCTGCACGCGAAAGAGAGTTGATATCATTGGAAACCTTTGAATCTCACTACTTATCCATGTGCGACACCGTGACCAAATGCATTCCCGGTGCCGATGAACAATTATTGAAACAAGCGGTAGACTATGCCGCCAAGAAACACGAAACACAAAAGCGGAAAGACGGTTCTCCCTATATCATCCACCCTCTGGCCGTAGCAGAAGTGGTCGCAGAAATGGGCTTGGATTTGGATGCGGTTCTGGGCGCATTGCTCCACGACTGTATTGAAGACACCGATGCCTCTTTTGACGAAATCTCCTCCATGTTCGGTCAGACTGTGGCGGAACTAGTGGAAGGCGTCACCAAATTGACCCGCGCCAACTTTTCCTCCTCGGAGCAGGCCCAAATGGAAAACCTGCGCAAAATGTTTCTAGCCATGAGCAAGGACATTCGCGTGGTTCTGATTAAAATTGCCGACCGGCTTCACAATATGCGTACCATGCAATATCAAACGCCGGAAAAGCAAGTGAGCAAGTGTCAGGAAACCATGGACGTTTATGCGCCCCTGGCTCATCGCCTCGGTATGCAAAAAATCAAATGGGAATTGGAAGATATTGCCCTGCGGTATCTGGAACCGGAGCAATACGAGGACATTATGTCCTATCTTAATGCCCACAAAGAACAAGATGAAGCGTTCATGCGCACCATTCAGGCAAAAATTACAGAGCGCCTTTCCTCTGTGGGAATCCACAGCACAACTTACGGCAGAATCAAGCACGTCTACTCCATTTATCGAAAAATGAACGCCCAGGGAAAAACGCTGGACGAACTGTACGACGTATACGCCTTCCGCGTCATTGTAGATACCATTCCCGACTGCTATAACGTACTGGGTCACATCCACGATTTATTCAACCTGGTACCCGGTCGATTCAAAGACTACATCTCCACCCCAAAACCCAATATGTATCAAAGTCTGCACACCACCGTCATCGGTTCTCAGGGTATCCCCTTTGAAGTGCAAATCCGCACCTGGGATATGCATGAAACGGCAGAATACGGTATTGCCGCCCACTGGAAATACAAGCAGGGCGGAGAAGGTGGCAACGAAAAAGATTTTGAATGGGTGCGTCGTTTGCTGGAAAGCCAGCAAGACACCGATGCAGAAGATTATGTGCGGTCTTTGAAAATCGATATGTTCGATGACGAAGTATTTGTTTTCACGCCCAAAGGACGCATTGTCTCCCTACCTGCCGGCTCTACGCCCGTGGACTTCGCTTATGCCATTCACTCCGGCGTTGGCAATTCCATGATTGGCGCCAAGGTCAACAACCGGATTTGTGGCATTGATACGGTACTGAAAAACGGTGATATCATCGAAATCCTCACCTCCAAAGCCGCCAAAGGCCCCAGCCGTGACTGGCTGAACATCTGTAAGAGCAACCAGGCCCGCACCAAAATCAA
>JAZKZB010000011.1:0-4693 GCA_045612425.1 Faecousia sp. | reverse complement strand
CAGGCAAAGATCAATGTTACTCTGGCTAAGGTTGCTGAAGTTGAGGGCATCACTGTGACTGAGGAAGATATTGCTGCTGAGTACGAGGCAATGGCTAAGCAGTATGAGCTGGAAGTTGAGAAGATCAAGTCCATGGTTCCTGCTGAAGAGATCAAGACCAGCCTGGAGACCCGTAAGGCAGTGAAGGTTATTGTTGATGCTGCTGTTGCTGTGGCTCCCAAGGCTGAAGAGGCAGCTGAGAAGGAATAATTTTCCAGCCAAATGGTTAGAATGTTTCAAGGCCAATGAAAGGAGACATGACCATGAGTTTAGTACCTTATGTTGTAGAGCAGACCAGCAGGGGAGAGCGCAGTTACGATATTTTCTCCCGTCTGCTCAATGACCGCATTATTTTCTTATCTGAAGAAGTGAATGACACCACCGCCAGTTTGGTGGTTGCGCAACTTCTTTACCTGGAGGCTCAGGATCCGGATAAGGATATACAGTTTTATATTAACAGTCCCGGTGGCTCGGTGACAGCCGGCATGGCGATTTATGACACTATGCAGTACATTAAATGTGATGTTGCCACCATTTGCGTAGGCATGGCTGCATCTATGGGCGCATTCTTGCTGTCTGCCGGTACGAAGGGCAAGCGCATGGCTTTGCCCAATGCTGAAATTATGATCCACCAACCTTCCGCAGGCACGCAGGGACAGATTACGGATATGGCAATTCATATGAAGCGTTTGGAAACCATTAAGCAACGTATGAACCGTATTCTTGCCGAGAATACCGGAAAGAGCGTGGAAGAAGTCACATTAGCGTGCGAACGCGATAACTTTATGACAGCCGAAGAAGCCCAGGCTTTTGGTCTGATTGACCGTGTGCTGGAACGCCATTAATTATGTTTTGAAAGGCGGTAGAAGCCATGGCAAAGAAAGAGGACCAAAGCGGAATCCACTGCAGTTTTTGTGGCAAGCGTGAAACCCAGGTAGAACGGTTAATTGCCGGACCGGGAGTATGCATCTGCAGCGATTGTGTGCAGGCCTGCAGTGAACTGTTGCGTGAGAATGCGCAACATGGCGATGATGGGATTCAGGCGCCTGAACGGCTTCCTACCCCCATGGAAATGAAATCCTTTATGGACCACTATATCATCGGGCAGGATGAAGCGAAAATTGCATTGTCCGTAGCGGTCTATAATCACTACAAGCGTATCTATCTTGCAAAGGATTCCGAAGTGGAATTGCAGAAAAGTAATATCTTGCTCATTGGCCCCACAGGGAGTGGCAAAACCCTCTTTGCCCAAACCCTTGCCAAGATTCTCAATGTTCCGTTTGCTATTGCTGATGCTACAACATTGACAGAGGCTGGTTATGTGGGCGATGATGTGGAAAATATTTTACTTCGCCTTTTGCAAGCGGCAGACTTCGATGTGGAATTGGCTCAACGTGGCATTATCTATATTGATGAAATGGATAAGATTGCCCGCAAAAGCGAAAATACATCGATTACACGGGATGTTTCCGGAGAAGGTGTTCAACAAGCGCTTTTGAAGATTCTGGAAGGAACTGTTGCCAGCGTTCCTCCTCAAGGTGGCAGAAAACATCCCCAGCAGGAAATGATTCCCATTGATACCACAAATATTTTGTTTATTTGCGGTGGCGCTTTTGATGGTTTGGATAAAATTATTCAGGCCAGGACCGAGAAATCTGCCATTGGATTTGATGCGCCTGTACAGAGCAAGTCTAAGCAGGACGTGGGAAAACTGTTTTCCCAAGTGCAACCACATGATTTGCTGAAATTCGGGATTATTCCGGAATTGGTGGGTCGTATGCCCGTGATTACAACGTTGCAGAGCCTGACCAAGGAAGACATGGTGCGTATTTTAGTAGAACCGAAAAACGCATTGACCCGGCAATATGAAACGTTACTGGGGCTGGACAATGTAGAACTGGAAATTGAACCTGAGGCGTTGGAAATGATTGCGCAGAAAGCATTGGACAGACAAATCGGCGCTCGCGGACTTCGTTCCATTATGGAAGGGATTATGACGAAAATTATGTACGCCATTCCTTCTGATTTGACCATTCGAAAAGTGATCATTACTCCGGAATCTATTTCCGGGGGAGAACCCAAAATTGTCCGCAATAAGGCTAAGCCACGGGCACAAATTGGGAAATAAATTGCGCAAGAGGGGGAAACAGTTCCCCCTTCTTTTGCATTTTGCAAAGGAGGCTTGTTAGATGAACGAGCAATTTCATGTCGGCCTTTTGCCGATTTTAGCATTACGCGGTTTGGTTGTATATCCGGATCAAACTGTGCATTTTGAAGTAGGAAGGAAGAAGTCCGTTCTTGCTTTGGAAGAAGCAATGAAACGGAGCCAAACGTTACTTTTGATACCCCAAAAGGATATTACTGTAGATGACCCAAAGGTCAGTGATTTGTGCCAGTATGGTACGGTTGCCCAAGTGAAACAAATTTTGAAATCTCATGGGGAATCTATCCGGGTATTGGTGACCGGCGTTTGCCGTGCAAAAATCCAGGAACTGACCCAGGCGGAACCGTATCTGTATGGCGCTGTTGTTTCTGTGGAAGATACAAATGCCACGGAAAATCTGCGCACGCGCGCATTACGGCGTGAGGCGAACACACTTTATGCAAATTATCTGGAAATGGTGGAGCATCCTCCTCAGAATCTCCAGTTACAAATGCTCGCTACGGAGAATTGCGGTTTTTTGGCGGACTCCATTTCCCAAAACTCCGGCATTGACTATCAGGATAAAATCCGGTTGCTTTGCCAGTTGAATCCCGTGAAACGACTGGAAATGGCTTTGCGTTATTTGCGCCAGGAATTGCAGATTCTTGAATTGGAGGCTTCTATTCAAGAAAAAACCAAGGCCAATATGGATCGAAATCAAAGAGATTATTATCTGCGTGAGCAAATTAAAACGATCCAGGAAGAATTGGGGGAGGACGAGGCATCGGAGTATGATGCCATGGAATCGAAGATTCGAGATTTGCATTTGACAGAAGACAGTGAAAAGAAACTGTTGAAAGATTTGGACAAATTGAAGAAACAACCTTTTGGATCGGCTGAAAGTGGTGTTCTTCAGAATTATTTGGACACAGTTTTGCAACTTCCCTGGAATCAGACAACAAAGGAGCGATTGGATGTAATTGCGGCTAGAAGAATCTTGGACAAGGATCATTTTGGCATGGAAAAGGTAAAAGAACGTATTTTACAGACCATTGCCGTGCGTCAAATGGCTCCGCAACTGCCTCCGCAGATTATCTGCCTTGTTGGCCCTCCCGGTGTGGGTAAAACCTCTATTGCTTTTTCTATTGCTAAAAGTTTGAATCGGAAGATGGCGCGAGTCTCCCTGGGTGGCGTCCGTGATGAAGCAGAAATTCGTGGTCATCGGAAAACCTATATCGGATCGATGCCCGGTAGAATTTTGTCTGCTTTGATTCAAACGGGAAGTAAAAATGCTTTGGTTTTGTTGGATGAAGTGGATAAAATGGGGGCTGATCATCGGGGAGACCCTGCGGCAGCGCTTTTAGAGGTATTGGACGGAGAACAAAATAAAACGTATCGGGATCATTATTTAGAAATTCCCTTTGATTTAAGTAATGTTATGTTCATCACCACGGCCAACACTTTGGACACCATTCCCAGACCTCTTTTGGACAGAATGGAAGTCATTGAACTTAGTTCTTATACGGATGAAGAAAAATGTATGATCGCCAAACTTCATTTGATTCCAAAACAGATGAAGAAACACGGTTTGAAAAAGTCTCAACTTTCCGTTTCGGATGATGCCATTCGGGAAATGATTCAATGCTATACCCGGGAATCCGGTGTGCGGAATCTGGAACGCGCCATTGCGGAAGTTTGCAGAAAAGCAGATATGGAACTGCTTACTTCAAATAGCAAAAAGGTGCGGATTGGCGCAGATAATTTGGAGCAATATCTGGGAACCCGGAAGTTCCTTCCGGATCGGCTTCCTGTTGCAGACCAAATTGGATTGGTGACGGGACTTGCATGGACTTCTGTGGGCGGGGAAGTGCTGGAAGTAGAAGTCAATGTGATGGACGGTACCGGAAAATTGGAACTGACCGGCAATTTGGGCGAAGTGATGAAAGAGTCTGTCCATGCCGCCTTGAGTTATATTCGTACCAATGGTAAACTATGGGGCGTTGCAGATGATTTTTACAAGACGAAGGACATTCATGTGCATTTCCCAGAGGGCGCTGTTCCCAAAGATGGCCCATCTGCAGGCGTGACGGTTTGCACAGCGATTGTTTCCGCGTTAACCAATACGACCGTGCGCAGGGATGTGGCTATGACCGGTGAAATCTCCATTCGAGGCAGAGTGTTGCCCATTGGTGGATTAAAGGAAAAAACCATGGCTGCCCTTCGCCATGGCATTCGTACAGTCATTATTCCGAAGGAAAATGAACGGGATTTGGCAGATATTGACCCGGTTGTTAGAAAGTCTTTGAATTTTGTGACAGCACAAACAGTAGATACGGTTTTGGAGGTCGCTCTGAATTTTAGAGGCGAGGACGTGATGCCGTCTATCTTGAATACCATTCCCGGCGATGTAGCAGGGAAAAACCACAAGCCCGGTTTAAGTCGGAGGCCAAGCGGTCTTAGGAAGACAATGTCATAAATCAACTCCTTGGCTCACAGAACGACATGGCGAGG
>JAZKZB010000010.1:0-5986 GCA_045612425.1 Faecousia sp. | reverse complement strand
TGGAAACTGCGGCCAGAGCAGCCTGCTCTGCCTTCTCCCGGCCGGTAGCAACGCCAACGCCCATGTGTGCGCGGCCTGCGTTCTTCATGATGGCGGAAACGTCGGCGAAGTCCAGGTTGATGATCACATTCTCGGAGAAGCCAACCAGCTCAGAGATGGAGGACACAGCCTGCTTCAGCACATCGTCGGCAATGCCGAATGCATTGGCGAAGGTAATCTTCTGATCGGTGACATACTTCAGACGGTCATTGGGAATCACAATCAAGGAGTCCACCTTTTCATGCAGTTCTGCAATGCCGGCTTCTGCCTGACGCATACGATTTGCACCTTCAAACTTGAAGGGCTTGGTCACGACACCAACGGTGAGGATACCGGCCTCATGAGCCAGGTCTGCAACGATAGGTGCAGCACCGGTACCGGTACCGCCGCCCATGCCGGCAGTAATGAACACCATGTCGGTATCTTCCAGAATCTTAGCGATCTGTGCACGGCTTTCTTCGGCAGATTTCTTGCCGATTTCAGGCTTTGCACCTGCAC
This sequence comes from Faecousia sp., assembly GCA_045612425.1. Taxonomy (GTDB): domain Bacteria; phylum Bacillota; class Clostridia; order Oscillospirales; family Oscillospiraceae; genus Faecousia. Next base: position 5,449 of record JAZKZB010000010.1, on the reverse strand, counting down.
CCAAACCACCGGTCAGTTTCTCACCGATCTGCACTTGGTTTTTGCAAATAGACTTGTTTAAGTCCTGCTTATCCGTATTGACCACAATAAAGTCAACATCGTCAACACCGGCCTCAATCATACGGTTAATAACGTTATTACCGGCGCCGCCGACACCAATCACCTTAATTTTGACCACGCGATCCTCAAACATCTCAGGCATAAACTCTTCCTCCTATGTATATTGCGGTAGCATACGCATACCGCTTCCATTTATAATTGTACCTCTATATTCTATCGTAAAAATTTCATTTGGTCAACAACAATTTTTGAATATTTCTCGATTTTTCGTAATTTTTTTGTATTTTTTTAGGCTTGATTGTCATCAAATGGGGTATATCCGACCTTATCCGGCCATGTAGTAAAAGAAATATCCAGCACACCGGGCGCCTTAATGTTGTTTTTATTCATTTCCTCTATCGTAGATTTCAAGCAACTTATCTTATAATCCAATCTTGTTTCATTGCCCAATTTCACCTGGAACTGTTTCCCGTACCAAAGTTGAATGTCACCCAGATTTGTCACATTCACACTGGCAACTTGTCCCAAAATACGATTTTGCTCCAAATAGGTAGCAATGGACAATCCGGTAGCCAACCGTTGAGCCTGGGTCGTTGTAGTTGGGATGGGATTCCCTTCCTCATCCGTGGGGGGATTTGGATTTTCATACGCAGCCGCCTGGGTGCCGGATTGAGGCGCATTTAGTTTTACGCCCAATATTTTCGTGTAGGCCGTTTCTTCCCCTACCGACAGTTTCTCAATCACTTTCCCGCTGGAACTCACCAACCACCACTGATCAGAACTATCCTGCATCGCATAAGAAACCGCAATTTCAACAATTTCTATTTTGACCGTATCCGGCAATTTTATGCTGATTCTCACGCTATCCACATAAGACAAAGCGGAAATGATTTTCCCTGCAACTTGCGCCCGGTTAAAAGTAAGCAAATGGGTACCGGTTTCAATCCCTGCTGCATTTAACACATCCTCAACTGAGTATTTCACGCAACCGGCTACTGTCGTCTTAGATGCATCCACCTTAAAGAACACAGATACACCCATCAAAAACGCCATCACAACCGCGACCACCACTGCCAACTGAAATATCAAACGATTTCGGCGAAAGGGCTTCGGAGGCAAAAACACAACATCCGGGGAAACCTCCGGTTTCTCCTGTTTAGGCGGTTGCTGGCCGGGAACCCTACGCTTAGCCATTTGTTCTGCAGAAGGCAATCTTCTTTCCCTTTGCATGATATTTGCCGGATTGGAAGGCTTTCTAACCGCTTGTTCTTTCCGTTCCTCCGTTCTTACGGGAGGCGCCGTACGCTTCCTGGGAGTGGCAGGTCTCTGTCCCACAGGTCGTTTCGTTGCAGGACTTCCCGCTCTCTCTTTTTCTTTCGTAGTCATAATATCCTCCTAAAAAGGCGAACCTTTTAGTGCTTTCTTTCTTTTACGAGATTCTCCATAATATCGCAAATACGATCCGCAGAGTCTAAAACTACAAGGCGATGTAATGCTTGTGTCATATTTTCCCGTCTTTGAGAATCTTGAAGCAAATCCATAACGACGCCATAAAGTTTTTCTGCACTGCACTGCGCTTCCGGAATCAGAACTGCCCCACCCCGATCAGAAAGCACCCTTGCATTCTTTTCCTGATGATTGGCAGCCACATTCGGAGAAGGAATTAACACACATGGCGTTCCGCAAGCTGCAATTTCATTGCAACTGGATGCCCCAGCCCGGCTGATAAACACATCTGCCGCAGCCATTAAAGTGGGCATATTATAAATATACTCCTTCATCTCAATGCTTTTCGCTTGCGTCAAATCCACACCCAATTCCGATACTGTCTTCGGCATCCATTCCCAACCGAATTTTCCGGTGGCGTGAATATGCCGAAACGGGAAATTTTGATCCTGTTCCATACGGAAAATTCGGGCAATGGTCTCATTCATCACCTTTGCACCCAAACTGCCAAAGGCGGATACTACCAACCATTCCTCTTCCCCAATTCCCAGTTCTTCCCGGGCCGTCTTTTTATCCAGATAAATAAAATCCTGCTTGACGGGCATCCCAACCACTTCCACTGCATTGGGATTGCGGTACTGACTTGCGCTGTCAGCAAAGGCAATCATTGCCTTACCCACCTTATCTGCCAGCATCTTCATAGTCAAGCCAGGGATGGCATTACTTTCATGAATGCAAGTGGGAATCCCCATCTCAATCCCAGCCCGTAATGCCGGAAAACAGGCGTATCCTCCGGTACCTAAAATCACATCCGGCTGAAACTCCTTAATTATTTTCTTACATTGTCCCACTGCCTTAACCGTATTTACCACAGTCTTTGCATTCTTTATAAAAGCCTGAAAGGATTTCCCTCGGGAAAGCCCCGCAATCTCCAGACATTTTAGTTCATAGCCCGCTTTGGGCACCAACTGTTCTTCCATATGCCCCTTAGCGCCAATAAAGAGAATATTGCAATTGGGATGGCGTTGTTTCAAAGTATTGGCAACTGCAATGGCAGGGTTGATATGTCCCCCGGTACCACCGCAAGTAAAAATCACATTCATAGAGAAACCTCCTGTCTTTTTGTTCGGTTTCGATAACGGGATATGCTCAAAACCACACCCATCTCCCCCAAATTGACTGCCAAGGCAGTTCCCCCATAAGAGAAAAATGGCAAAGCAATTCCGGTGGACGGAAGTAAATTTGTGACCACGCAAAGATTCAGAACTGTTTGAACAGCAATCAGTGTCACTAAGCCTGCCGATAAAACAGTCGAAAAACGATCCCGGGCGTGCAGGGCAATCCAATATCCCCGAAGAATCAATGCAGAAAAAAGCACAATGATGCAAATCGCGCCTACCAGACCTAACTCCTCTGCAATGATGGCAAAAATATAGTCATTATACTGAAAAGGCAGGTATAAATACTTCTGCCTACTCTTTCCCAATCCTAAACCAAATACACCACCGGAGCCTATGGCATAAAGCGATTGCAGGATTTGGTATCCCGTATCGCCCGGATCCGACTCCGGATGAAGCCATGCACTCACCCGATCGCCGGCATAGCCCATAAAGGTAATATACACCACAACGAATGCCGCCGCAACCCCCGCGCCGGTCAAAAGCCACTTTGGATTTGTACCGGCAACAAACATCATCACCACCGCTACCATGCCCATAAGCATAATGGCAGATAGATGTTTTTCCAAGGCCAGAGGAATTAAAATCCCAAGCAAGGCGCCTGCAAATCCCAAAACCCCGTAACGGAAAGTCTTTGCATTCTCGCCAAATTGCGTGGTCAGTTTTGCAAAAAGCAAAATCATGGTGAATTTTGCAATTTCCGAGGGCTGAAACTGCAGTCCTGCGATGGTAATCCACCGCTTCGCACCGTTGACCGACTCCCCTGCCACCAGCACAAGCAATAATAACCCTATGCTGATGCCGTAAAGAGGCCATGCAAGTTTTAGCCAAACCTGCGCAGGTATTTTTGCAAATGCCCACATACAAATCAGCCCCAAGGCGGCGCAAACCGCCTGTTTTTGCAAATACCGGGTAGAACTGACATAACCGGTATCATATTCACTCTGGGCTGAACTGGCAGAATAGAGCATCACAAGGCCCACTACCAACAGTAACAGTAGCAGCGCCAGAAAGGGAATGTCCACATTTTCTCCCGACGGCTTACGTCGGTGTTCCTCTTTGGCATACAGAGAATTCCCTGCTGCCATGAAAAACTCCTTTCCCGATTACACAAACAGTCCGGAAATACCGAACCAGGCTAAAAGACACATGAAAACGGAAATTGTCGTGAATACAAGAACAATCTTAACCTCTTTCCACCCACACATTTCAAAATGGTGGTGAATGGGCGACATTTTGAACAACCGTTTTCCATGGGTGATTTTAAAATATCCCACCTGCAAAATCACGGATAAGGTTTCGACGATATACACAAAACCCACTAAAAGCAAGATCAAAGGCATATCCAGCGCAAAGGCCATAGCGCACACCACTCCGCCTAAAAACAGAGAGCCGGTATCCCCCATGAACACTTTCGCAGGATGCCAGTTAAAGAACAAATAGGCGACCAGTCCACCGGATAATGCGGCAGGCAAAATCATCAAGTCATATTTGCCCACTGCATAAGAGACAATCGTGAAGAAAATCATCACCGGCAAGGTAACACTGGCGCAAAGTCCGTCCACACCATCGGTAATATTGACCGCATTATCGCAACCAATCATTACAAACATAGCAAAAAATACATAAACCAAGGGATGAACGGAATAATGCAAATTCACAAAGGGAATGTAAAGGTCACTGCTAATAAGTTCCTGTTGCAAAAGAATATAGACAAAGATAGCCGACACTGCCATCTGCAATAATGCTTTCTGAATCGATGTCAATCCCAGATTTCGCTTAAATTTCAATTTATAGAAATCATCTAAGAATCCCACAAAACCGAAGCACAGGCTCAATGCCAGCACATATAAAACCGTATAATCTTCCATGCTGGGCAGGCTCAACAACACGCAGCCAACCGTAGCCAGGATGAAGAACAGTCCGCCCATCATAGGCGTACCGGCTTTATAATTATGCCATGTGGGGCCGACTTCTCGAATTGACTGCCCGGCTTTCATTGCCCGTAACACCGGAAGTAATAAGCACCCGATCAAAGCAGCCAATGCACCACCGGTTAAAGCAGTGATGATGATTTCTTTCATATCTGTTTCCTCCGCTTATGTTTCATCCTTGATAAGCATATCCAAAATCAAATCCATGCGCATTCCATGACTGCCCTTGAAAAGCAAAACATCCCCGGCAGTCACCGTACGTTTCAATACCTTTACCAAATCCTCTTGATTGGTAAATGCTTGCGCTTTTTGTTGATTCATGCCACCGGTAACCGCACCATTAACAACATGATCACTGAATGGACCATAGGCAAAGACCATGTCCGCTTTTTCCGCAACCGTCCTGCCTACGCGATAGTGTTCCGCTGCGGCGCACATGCCCAGTTCCAACATATCGCCCAGCACCGCAATCTTCCGACCGGAGCGCTTGCCTAAAACTGTCAACGCAGCCGCCATAGATTCCGGCCCTGCATTATAGCAGTCCTTAATCACCGTATAGCCATTATGTTCGAAAATTTCCTGCCGACCTGCCATATTTTGAAATGCCAGCAAGGCATCCGCAATGTCAGCCGGTGTTACATCGAATGTCAAGCCTACGCTTACCGCCGCCAACGCATCGCTGACATAATGTTCGCCTTCTAACGCAAGGCGGATCGGAATGGTTACGTCACCGCTTTCAACGGAAAAACTCAGGTAACCGTTTTCTTCCTTCACATCTCTGCCAAGGACCTGGCATTTGGGATTTCGAACACCGAAATAAGTAGCAAAATC
>JAZKZB010000009.1:0-4204 GCA_045612425.1 Faecousia sp. | reverse complement strand
GTAGATAGCGCAGTAAACGTTGTCCATGTAGACGTAATCATTCAAGTTCCAGTTGTCGGGATTGTAGTCATAGGATTCGCCCTTCAGAGCCACGCCGCCTTCCAGCAGGTCGCCCTTGGAAACGTCCAAAGCGATGAACTTAACATCGGGATATTCACTGGAAATTTCAGCCACAGTGCCGCCGAAAGCATAACCGGGCATTACAATGACGTTGTAGCCTTCTGCGATGGCCAATTCTACCTTAGCCACACGGCCGGCGGTATCGTTGGTATCGGGCTTGTAGTACTTAACGTCGATGTTGTTGTCCAAACCGAACTTCACACAGGCTTCCCATGTGGTTTGGTTGAAGGACTGGTCGGTGATATCACCGTAGTCGGTAACCATTGCAATTTTGTAGGTGCTACCATCGGTGTTGTTCTCGGCGGGGGCACAGCCTGCAAACAGGGCGGTGACCATGAGAACTGCCAGCAACAGTGCCAGAATCTTTTTCATGTTTCGTTCCTCCATATAATTTGTTGTTCCGAGTAAGTCTCGGATACCTTTGTTATTGTCGCATATACGGCAATAAAAATCAATATCAAATTGCGAAATTTGTTGAAAATGCCTAAAATTTGTCTATACCATGTGGGAGTCTGCCCGGAAACTGTGGGGCAGAAGCTGGGAAAGGGAAACGGTTTCGTAACGGTCGTCTTTATCCACAAGGTAAATAAGGAAGGAATCGTCACAAAATTCCCGCATCACTTGACGGCAGACGCCGCAAGGGGGAAATTGTCCCGTAATCACGCCATCCTTTCCCCCGCAGACAGCAATGGCGGTAAAGGCGCGGTGACCATCATATACGGCTTTGAAGAAGGCTGTGCGTTCGGCGCAGTTCGTTGGACCGTAGGCGGCATTTTCAATATTACATCCCTGATAGACGGTACCGTCTGCGCATAGAAGAGCCGCCCCTACCTTATAGCCGGAGTAGGGCACATAGGCGTGGGTCATGGCTTCTTTGGCCAAGGCAATCAGTTGTTCAGGTTTCATAAGCAACCTCCGTAAAACAGATGTGGGGGTTATAAAATTTCGTTGGCGAAGGATTTTCCCTCGGTTTTTAGGGGTACATTCAGCAATTCTGAAGCGGTGGCGGCAATGTCGGCAAAGGTTTGGCGAGTGCCTAAATTGACGGGTTTTATCTGTTTGCCCAAAATCAAAAGGGGCACATATTCCCGGGTGTGGTCGGTGGTCGCGGTATATCCGGGGTCACATCCGTGGTCAGCGGTAATCATCACGACATCTTCTTCCCCTAAGCACGCCAAAAAGCCGGGGAGCCAAGCGTCAAATTCATTTAGGGCGTTGGCGTAGCCTTCTGCGTCTCGTCGGTGTCCGAACTGCATATCAAAATCCACTAAATTTACAAAGCACAGGCCTTGAAAATCCTTGTGGGCATAATCCATGGTGTGCTCCATGCCGTTGGTGTTGGATTGGTTATACACAAATTCCGTCAAGCCTTGCCCGGCAAAAATGTCGTGAATTTTTCCCACGCCGATACTGTGCAATCCTGCGTTTTTTACCGCTTCCGGTAGGGTTTGGGCAGGGGGTTGCAGGGAAAAATCGTGGCGGTTGGCAGTGCGCTTGAAATTTCCGGGAGTTCCTACAAAGGGACGGGCAATGACACGACCAACGCCGTGTTTGCCTTGGAGCAAATTGCGGGCAATTTGGCAGTATTGGTAGAGGGTTTCCGGAGGGACAATGTCTTCGTGGGCGGCAATTTGGAACACAGAATCCGCGGAAGTGTAGACAATCAAATCTCCCGTCCTCATGTGTTCTTCGCCAAAGGCCTGAATGACTTCTGTGCCCGACCAGGGGGCATTCGCCAGCAGATTTTTGCCGGTGGCGGCGCGGAAGGGGGCTAAAATTTCTTCCGGAAAACCGTTAGGATAGGTGGGAAGAGGGTGCTCTGACACAATGCCTGCAATTTCCCAATGGCCGATGGTGGTATCTTTGCCCATGGAACGTTCTGCCAGCCGGGCATAAGCCCCGGTAGGACAGTCGGTTTGGGGCAGACAGGATACACCGTCGATATTGCCCAAACCGGCGGCAATGAGATTGGGAATGTTTAATTTTCCGCTTGCGACGCAGGAGGATAAGGTGTTGACCCCTACATCCCCAAAGGATGGACTATCGGGCATTTGGCCGATGCCGAGGGAGTCTAACACAATCAGAAAAATACGCTTCATCGTCAAAACCTCACGGATGGCGTTATTTGCTCTCCATGGCGACTGCCACATCCAACGCTACTTTCATCATTTGGGTGAAGGAATTTTGCCGTTCTTCGGAAGTGGTTTCCACGCCTTTGAGAACATGGTCGGAAATTGTACAAATGCAAAGAGCCCGCTTGCCGTATCGGGCAGCGTTCATATACAGGGCGGCTGCCTCCATTTCCAATGCCATGACGCCCATCTTCTTCAGGGCGTATACGCTGTCCAAACCTTCGGGAACGCCTGCATGGTCGCCATAGAACACGTCGGAGGAATTGACATTGCCTACATGGTAGGTGGCTCCGTGATGTTCGCAGGCTTTTACTGCTTCGCTGAGCAAGGTAAAGTCGGCAATGGGAGCAAAAGTACCGGGCAGATGGAATTGGGCGGCATAGTTGGAGTCGGTGCAGGCGCCTTGGCCCAACACAATGTCGTATAGATTGATATGTTCCTGAATAGAGCCGGCAGAGCCAACACGGATGATATTTTCTACGCCATAGCCGTTATATAATTCGTGAGAATAGATACCGATGGCAGGCATGCCCATGCCAGAGGCCATAACGGACACTTTTACGCCCTTGTACAGGCCGGTGTAACCGTAAACACCACGAACATGATTGACCAAAACCGGATTTTCTAAAAAGGTTTCTGCAATAAATTTGGAGCGCAAAGGGTCACCGGGCATCAGTACGGTTTTTCCAAAGTCACCGGGTTTTGCGGCAATATGGGGGGTGGGAGTGGTTAACATAATATTTACTCTCCTTTTTTGAAAATTAGTAGGCGCCGTCGTTTTCCAAACCTTTGGCAATTTTCACAATGCGGGAAGTACCCAAGCGGGAAGCGCCAAGTCGGAGGAAGGTTTGGGCATCTTCCAAACTGGAAATGCCACCGGCGGCTTTGATTTTTACGTGGTCAGCCACGTGCTTGGCAAACAGTTCCACATCGGCAAAAGTTGCGCCTGCGGTGGAAAAGCCGGTGGATGTTTTGATATAGTCTGCGCCGGATTCGGAAACGCATTGGCACAGGGCGATTTTTTCTTCATCGGTGAGCAGGCAGGTTTCAATGATTACCTTCAGCAATTTTCCGTTGCAGGCTTTTTTAATGGCGGAAATTTCCGCGGTAATATCCGCCCATTTTCCCTCTTTTGCCCAGCCGATATTGATGACCATATCCACTTCGTCAGCGCCATTGGCTACAGCGTCGGCAGCCATGAAGCATTTGGAAGCGGTGGTGGCATAGCCATTGGGGAAGCCGATTACAGTACAAATTGCCAGACGACCTCCCACATAATCCTTGGCTTGCTTCACAAAAGAGGCGGGAATGCATACCGAGGCGGTGGCATATTTCATACCGTCGTCGCAGATGCCCTTAATTTCTGCCCAAGTGGCGGTTTGGGAAAGCAGGGTGTGGTCGCATTTGGATAAAATTTCTTTGAGTTCCATAAATATCTTCCTTTCAAGGCGGTGTTATCGTTTACCGTGGAGAATTACAGTGCGGTTTTCCCGAATAGTACGGACATAACAACGATGGCACATGGCGATGTAACTGTCGTTACCGCCCAAGAAAACTTGAGCGCCTTGGGTAATAATATGTCCGTCGCTGTCGATTCTGGCATTGACGGTGGCTTTGGCGCCGCAGTCACACATGGTTTTGATTTCTTCGATGCAGTCGGCAATTTCCATGAGCCGTAGAGAACCGGGGAAAAGTTTGGTCTGAAAATCGGTGCGCAGACCAAAACACATAACGGGGATATGATAGTCGTTTACAATGGCCCGAAGTTGGTCAATTTGCTCCATGGTCATAAATTGGCATTCGTCCACAATGACCGCATGGCATTTTCCTGCCCAGGATTCCTGGAAACGGGCGTAGATATCGGCTTCCGGAGGCATTACATCTCCGTTGGCGGCAAGCCCGATTCGGCTGCGCAGAACCGTAGTGCCGTCCCGGGTATCGGCGCTGGGCTT
>JAZKZB010000008.1:0-15129 GCA_045612425.1 Faecousia sp. | reverse complement strand
AACAAACTGGGTGTCATGTTCGATAAGGACGAAGACGGCCGTATGGTTACTACCCACGGTGGCGGCACTTCCCGGAAGCGTATGCATGCCTGCAAGGACTATTCCGGCGCAGAAATTATGCGCACCGTTCGAGACGAAGTCCTGAACCGGGGCATTCCAGTGGTGGAGTTTACCTCGGCTGTGGAATTATTAATGGATGAAAAGGGTCAAACTGCCGGTGCAGTCCTGCTGAACATGGAGACCGGTGACTATCTGATTGCTAAGGCCAAGACTGTCATCATCGCTACCGGCGGTGCAGGACGGCTTCATTATCAGAATTTCCCCACCTCTAACCATTACGGTGCCACCGCTGACGGATTGATTTTAGGCTACCGTGCCGGTGCACCACTGCTGTATCAGGATACCATCCAATATCACCCCACCGGTGCCATATTCCCCAGCCAAATATACGGCGCTTTGGTTACCGAGAAAGTACGTTCCATCGGTGCTATGCTGGTCAATAAAGACGGCGAGGCTTATGCCCACCCTCTGGAAACAAGAGACGTTTCCGCATCTGCCATCATTCGTGAATGTGCCAATGGCAAGGGTGTGGATACACCCTTGGGTAGCGGTGTTTGGCTGGACACCCCCATGATTGAGATTCTGGGCGGCGAGGGCACCATTGAAAAAAGAATCCCTGCAATGTTACGTATGTACTTGAACTACGGCATTGATATGAGAAAAGTCCCCATTCTGGTTTATCCCACGCTTCACTATCAAAACGGCGGTCTGGAAATCGGCGGTGAGGGCTTCACCAAAGTTATTCCCAACCTGCTGGTGGCAGGCGAGGCTGTAGGCGGCATCCATGGCCGTAATCGTCTCATGGGCAACTCTTTGCTGGATATCATTGTCTTTGGTCGCAACGCCGGCAAGGCTGCTGCTGCCAAAGCAAAAGAAGTCACTTTGGGAAAACCAGGCTTAACACACATTTACGAATATGCTAAGATGCTGGAAGAAATTGGTGGAGCAGAGGAAGGCGTTTCCCCCCTGCTGTTGCCAAAATACGCCCGTCATGAACGGTAATATGGAGGCGATTGCGAATGGAATGGCTGGCAAAATACTGGAATAGCATTGTCGGCAGTGAACTATTCATCATTTTTGTAATTCTTTTTCTGGGTTATGCCCTGGGTCGAATCACGGTCTGCGGATTAAGCCTCGGTTCTGCCGGCGTTTTGCTGGTGGCTTTGGTATTTGGTCACTTTGGTGTAACCGTACCGGACATTGTGGGCGATATGGGTCTGATCCTGTTTGTGACAGCGGTAGGCCTGATCGCAGGACCGAACTTTTTCCGTAACTTTAAAATCAACGCAAAGTCCTATATCCTGCTGGGTGTAATCATCATTTTGGCAGGCGCGTTGGCTTGCGTTGCCGGCGTGTTCTTGCTGGATGTACCTTCCGATGTGAGCGCCGGTCTGCTTTCCGGTGCACTTACCAGTACCCCCGGCTTAGGTGCAGCAAAGGAATCTGTTGCCGTGCCGGGTAACGCCTCAGCCGGATATAGCATTGCCTATATCTTTGGTGTTGTTGGCGTGGTGCTTTTTGTGCAGGTCGTACCGAAACTGCTGAAGGTGGATATGGATGCAGAACGGGCAAAATTTACTGCTGCTGCAGGTGTCCGACTGGATGCAGAAAAGAAAAAATTTCTGGAACTGGACAGCATGGGTTTTTGCGCATTGGCCATTACCATCGTGCTGGGCGTGTTCCTCGCAAAATTGAAAATTGGCAACTTTTCCTTGGGTATTTCCGGCGGACCTTTGATCATGGGTCTTGTGATCGGCCACTTCGGCCATGCAGGCCCTGTGAGTCTTACAGTGAAAAAGTCCGTGCTGGGGGCTGTCCGTGAGTTTGGTCTTGTGCTGTTCCTCTTGGGTGCCGGTGTGGAAGGCGGTGCAGGATTTTTGCAGTGCCTTGCAGACAATGGTGGCATCAAACTGTTCCTTGTTGGCGCAGTAATTACCATTGTGCCCATGCTGGTTGGCTATTTCTTTGCAAGAAAGATTCTCAAACTGGACATTCTCAACACCCTTGGCTCTATCTGTGGTGGCATGACCAGCACTCCCGCTTTGGGTAGCCTTATTCGTGTGGCTGGAACAGATGATGTGGCCTCTGCTTATGCAGCGACCTACCCCTTCGCCCTTGTTTGCGTTGTGCTGGCATGCCAACTGATCGGGATGATTCCGTTATAATTGGGAGGAAATAATTATGCGTGAAATTCAGGTATCCACCATTACGGATGTGGTGGAACGACTGTGCATTGAAGCCAACACCCATCTGCCTGCCGATGTCAAGTGCGCCATCGAGTCTTGCCGTGCCTGTGAAGACGGCAGTATTGCAAAGGGCGTGCTGGATAACATTATTGAGAACTATAACATTGCGGACAGAGAAAATGTTCCCATCTGCCAGGATACCGGCATGGCCTGTGTATTCTTGGAGATCGGGCAGGATGTCCATCTGGTGGGCGGAGATCTGTCCGAGGCTGTCAATGAGGGCGTTCGCCGTGGCTACACCAACGGTTATCTCCGCAAGTCCGTTGTGGCAGATCCTATCCGTCGCGGCAACACCGGTGATAACACCCCGGCTATGCTGTATACAGAGATCGTTCCCGGTGAGAATGTAAAAATCACCGTTGGCCCCAAGGGCTTTGGCAGTGAGAACATGAGTGCCATTCGTATGTTCAAGCCCTCTGCAGGGTTGCAGGGCATCAAGGATTTTATTTTGGAGACGGTGGAAAATGCCGGCCCCAACCCCTGCCCCCCCATGGTGGTGGGCGTGGGCATTGGCGGTACCTTTGGCAAGGCGGCGCTCCTTGCGAAGAAAGCGATTATGCGTCCTCTGAACACCCATAACCCCGATCCTTATTATGCAGAACTGGAAGATGAGATGCTGGGAAAAATCAACGCCCTTGGCATCGGCCCTCAGGGCTTTGGTGGCAAGACCACTGCCATCGGTCTGAATATCGAAGTGCTTGCCACCCATATTGCAGGTATGCCCTGCGCCATCAACATCAACTGCCATGTGACCCGGCATAAAACGGAGGTGCTGTAACATGGAAAAACACATTACATTGCCATTAACTGAGGAACTGGCCAAGAGCCTGAAAGCAGGCGATATGGTCTACCTCACCGGCACGATCTATACCTCCCGTGACGCAGGTCACAAGCGGATGTGCGAGACCCTTGCTAAGGGCGAACCGCTTCCCTTTGACCCCACCGACGCCACCATCTACTATGTAGGACCCACCCCTGCCAAACCCGGGCAGGTCATCGGCTCTGCCGGTCCTACCACCTCCGGCCGTATGGACGCCTATGCGCCCACCATGATGTCCGTAGGCGCAAGAGGTATGATCGGCAAGGGCGCAAGATTGCCTGAGGTAGTGGACGCTATGAAACAGTATTCCGGTGTGTATTTTGGTGCTATCGGTGGTGCGGGCGCATTGCTTGCCAAGTGCATTAAGAAGTGTGAACTGATCGCCTATGAAGATCTGGGCGCAGAGGCTTTACGCAAACTTTATGTAGAGGAAATGCCCCTGTTCGTCATCATCGACAGCCAAGGCAATAACCTCTACGAATCTGGCAGACAAGAATATCTTGCCGAGCAAGTCTAAAAAAATCAAAAACTCCTACTGACAACTCTGCATTTCTGCCATATTTCCTATAAAATCTTCTGGTTTTAAAGGACTATGCGTTTCTCTTTTTCTAATTGACAGCATAAATTAAGATGCTCTGCTGTAAAAGCAGAGCATCTTCTTTATAAATGTAATAAAAAATCCGCAACTATTTCCGCAAGAATTGCATGTCCATCCGCATTGGGATGCAAACCATCCGGCATAAGGTCTCTATGAATGGTTTCATCATTGGGATTTAATTCCTCGACCTGGTACAAATCTAACACCGGGAAACCATAAAGCGCTGCGGTCTTCCGGATTTGTTCCACATAGCCACTTAACGGCCGTGTAGGGACTTTCTTTGACCCGTCGCCATAAATGTTATCTTCCCCCACTCTATGTAACGGCGTAAGCACCACAATGGTTGCCTTCGGATAGCGATTCTTTAACTTCCGATACAAAACATGCAGCGCACCGCAGAAAGTATCTGCCGTCTCATCCTGGTCTGTGCCAAAAGGAGCATCCCCATGGCCAAAATCATTGGTGCCTCCAAACACAACTACCATATCCGCATTGGGGTCCATTTCATCTACACGAGAGCAGAAATCCAGGTCGAAAGAAGGATCATTGGAAGGTTGCTGCTGCAATGCAATTCTTGTTCCGCTAATTCCGTAGTTATTACAGATAGCGCCGGTCTTGGCTGCAACTCGAGTTACGTAGCGCTTTTCCACACAGTTGGCGCAAGCGCCCCACGTAATACTGTCTCCAAGAAAGTGGATCACTTTCCCCTTTAATTTGTTGGTTGCCTCATTGGTCTCTAAAATTTTCATAACAATACCCCCTGAGTATCTTTATTCAAAAAACAATTCATAAATAGGTCGGATCCAGGCATGGCTCAAAACCCTTCTTGCCGTCTTTGTTTACGCATTGCCTTACGCCGAACGGCGGCTTCATATTCCAGTTTTTGTTCCTCGGTTTCTAATATAAGTTCCGGCACTTCAATGGGATTTCCTTGATTATCAATCGCCACCATATCAATATAGGCGCGGTTGATGCGGTTATGATCCCCTTCCAAGGTTTCAATGTAGGTATCCACACGAACTTCCATAGACGATCTACCTACATAGGTCACACAGCCTTTCAGAACAACCATATCTCCCTCAAAGGCAGGCGCTTTAAATTGCAAATTATCAATCGCAGCGGTAGTCACAATCGCATTGGCATGACGAATGGCCACAATACCTGCGATTTCATCAATCCACTCCAGCAATCTTCCCCCAAACAATCTTCCATAGTGATTGATATGGCAAGGGCGGACTAAATACTGCTGTTCCGTATAAGAATCAGACACTTTTTTTGTTAAACGCATCCTCTCGCTCCTTTCTCGTATATTATAACAAATTCTGCAAATTTTACAATAGGAAAAGCCACCTAAAGGGTGGCTTTTTCATTATTTATACAACGGGAACTCTTCGCAAATTTGTGCCACGGTTTCGTGAACTTCCTTACGAGTACCATCAAAATCTCGAGCAGTCAGAGCCACGCAATGGGCAATTTTCTTCATCTCTGCTTCCCCTAACCCTCTGGTGGTAACAGCAGCGGTACCGATACGCACACCACTGGTAACGGAGGGCTTTTGAGGATCGTTGGGAATGGCATTCTTATTCAAAGTGATATGATTCGCGTCACAACGTTCCTGCAGTTCCATACCAGTAATGTTCATGGGGCGCAGGTCTGCCAGCATCAGATGGTTGTCAGTACCACCGGTGACCAGGTCAAACCCTTCCTCCAGCAATGCAGATGCCATTGCTTTTGCGTTCTTCACCACATTTTGGGCATAGGTCTTAAATTCCGGAGCCATGGCCTCCTTAAAACAGACAGCCTTCGCAGCAATCACGTGCTCCAAAGGACCGCCCTGAGTGCCGGGGAACACGGCAGAATTCAATTTCTTAGCAAATTCTTCCTTGCCCAAGATCAAACCGCCACGAGGTCCGCGCAAAGTCTTATGGGTAGTGGTGGTAACAATATCGGCATAAGGAACAGGGCTTTGATGCGCACCACCGGCAACCAAGCCGGCGATATGGGCCATATCTACCATAAGCACTGCGCCAACCTCGTGAGCGATGTCCGCAAAAATGCTAAAATCAATGGCTCTGGGATATGCAGATGCGCCGGCAATGATCAGTTTGGGCTGGCACTTTTTCGCCATATCCCGAATCTCATCATAATCAATCAATCCGGTTTCATGATTGACGTCATAGGAAACCACATTGTAATACTTACCGGAAATATTAGCAGGGCTACCATGGGACAAGTGTCCGCCATTGGCCAGGCTCATACCCATCATGGTATCACCGGGTTGTAAAAGCGCCAGTTGCACCGCCATATTGGCCTGAGCGCCGGAGTGGGGCTGAACGTTAGCAAATTCCGCGCCAAAGAGTTGCTTTGCTCGTTCGATGCACAGGCTCTCCAATTCATCCACAAACTGGCAACCACCGTAATAACGCTTGCCGGGCAGTCCTTCTGCATATTTATTGGTTAAAATAGAACCCATAGCGGCAATCACCGCAGGGGATGCAAAGTTTTCAGAGGCAATCAGTTCCAAACCGTCTTGCTGACGGGTCAATTCTTTACCCATCATAGCGCCGATTTCGCTATCAAATGAAGATACAAATCCAATTGCGTCCAACGTCTTTCCGTACATATTACAATTCCATCCTTTACGCATAAAAATAAGCAGTCCAATCGAGGACTGCACCATAGCCTTTCGGCAATTTAAGCATCTCTGTCCGTTTGCCTGAGAGATTCGGCTTGCGCCTTGCACCTTCGGCACACAACTCAATGTGTTCTCCAGAGAGTCCTCTGCAATTCGGTCTTACTATCCCGAACTGTGTCATAGGTATTGAACTACAAATATTATACACTTTTTTCGTGGAATGTCAACTACCTACGACATAATTCCTTTGCACAATTCGCAGGCCATCCATTCCCAAAATATAACATTATGACGAAAATTGTCGAAAGAAATCTCAGATTGCAGGTTGCCAATTTTTTCACATTATGATATTCTATTTAAAACGAGGGGAGGCAGCATATGGAAAAACTACTGATTGCCCATCATTCCGAAGAGTTTGCTTACTCCCTTTATCAGTTGTTGCATGAACAGTTCCAAGTAACCGTGTGCTTTGACGGGAACTCTGCATTCCACCTAATTCCCACCCTAAAACCTGGCGTATTGGTGATAGATTTATCCCTCCCATACCGTAGCGGTTTTTCTATTCTGGAGCAACTTTATCCCCACACACCACCTATCATTTTGGCTACCACAAGTCATAACAGCGATATCCTTTCCCGTTCCCCCATTGCCCCCATCATCCGGCATATCTTCCTCTCCACCTGCGAAGTCAAAAGCATCGCAGACTATTTGCACGATATCATGGACAACACCAACTGCATGAGTCATAATAAAAGCACCTACATACAGCAAATTCTGGATGACTTACACTTTCCCTGCGATCGGGACGGGTACACGCAACTTCTAACCGCTATCCCCCTTTATTCCTTAGATCCGGCGCAACGTTTCAGCAAGGAACTCTACCCGGCGGTGGCCAAACTCTGTGGCTTCGGAAGCGGAGTGCAAGTAGAACGCTCCATTCGTTCTGCTATTGCCGATGCATGGAAACACACATCCCCCGATGACTGGGCAAAATATCTCCTTTGCACTCCGGATAAAATCCCATCCAACAAACAGTTTATCGCAGGCATTGCCAATTACCTTCAAAAAATGGGATTTCTTTGATAACCTCACCAAATATACGCAATTTCGTAAATATGTAAAAATCAAATCACAAGAAAAAACCGGCTTAGAATGTACTCTAAGCCGGTTTTCCTTTTGGTGGGCGAGGCGGGACTTGAACCCGCACGTCCGAAATGAACACTAGAACCTGAATCTAGCGAGTCTGCCAATTCCACCACTCGCCCATATAAATCAGTTAAGCCGTTACTCAACTGCTTGGCTATAATACCATGGTCAAAAAGGTTTGTCAACCCATTTTTCGCGAAAAAAGGAATTTTTTTAATCCTTATAATACAACAAGCAATGACAGTATCCGTGGAACTCCGGATCTGCAATTTGATCACGAAATTCACGGCACATACATTTATTCTCTTCCGTCCGTTGCAGTCGGCAGGGGCAGTATCCACCGGTCCGTTTTAAACCTTCTTTTACGCTCTCCACCACTTGGGCGTCCTCGTTGAGTCGAATTGCCATTTTTATCTCCCCTTTCTACCATTATATCTCCATTGTCAAGAACTTTTCTCTTTCCTTTTTCGCCTGAAAATGCTATACTATAAAAAACAACTGTGGAGGTTCTTTTGCTATGAACTTTCTTCCTATTTGCAAACAGGATATGGTGGATCGTGGCTGGGAATGCTGTGATTTTGTGTATGTCATTGGCGATGCTTATGTAGACCACCCCTCTTTCGGTCATGCCATCATCAGCCGAATTTTGGAAAGTCATGGCTATAGCGTGGGCATCATCTCACAACCTGACTGGAAAAATCCAAAATCCATCTCCGTATACGGCCGACCCCGACTGGGATTTTTGGTTTCCGGTGGAAATATGGATTCCATGGTCAATCACTACTCCGTGACGAAGCACAAGCGGAAAACCGACGCCTTTACCCCGGGAGGCATCATGGGAAAACGTTCGGATTATGCCACAGTTGTCTACTGTAATCTCATTCGCCAGACATATAAGGATGTCCCCATTTTAATCGGTGGCATAGAAGCGAGTCTGCGCAGATTAGGGCATTACGATTACTGGTCTGAATCCATGAAGCGCTCCATTTTGTTAGATGCGCAGGCGGACATTCTCATGTACGGCATGGGGGAACGCTCCATCGTGGAACTGGCAGATGCCTTAAATTCCGGCATGGATGTCAAAGACATAACCTATATTGACGGAACTGTCTTTAAAACAACGGATTTGGACGATTCCCTGCCCACACTGCACTTGCCCCCCTTCGAGGAAATTAAAAAGAGCAAACGGAAATACGCAGAATCCTTTCTTACTCAATACAATAACTGCGACCCTTTTACCGCCAAACGACTGGTGGAGACCTATGGCAATACTTATGTCGTGCAAAATCCCCCTCAAAAGCCCCTAACTACTGACGAAATGGACGCGGTTTACGCCCTCCCCTATGCCCGCACATATCACCCATCCTACGAAAAATCAGGCGGTGTCCCTGCCATCGAAGAAGTAAAATTCAGTCTGGTATCAAACCGTGGTTGTTTTGGCGCATGCTCTTTTTGCGCATTGACGTTCCATCAAGGAAGAATTATCCAGACAAGAAGTCACGAATCGATCCTTGCCGAAGCAGAGAAGATTGTCAAAGAGAAGGACTTCAAAGGCTATATTCACGATGTAGGTGGCCCCACTGCCAATTTCCGCCATCCCGCCTGCGAAAAGCAACTGACCAAGGGGGCTTGCGCAGGTCGGCAATGTCTGTACCCAACCCCATGCAAAAATATAAACGCCGACCACTCGGACTACGTTTCCCTGCTGAGAAAATTACGTAAAATCCCCGGGGTAAAAAAAGTATTTGTCCGAAGCGGAATCCGCTTTGACTATTTACTGGCTGACAAAAAGGATACTTTCTTCAAAGAATTGGTGCAATATCACATTTCCGGGCAATTAAAAGTTGCCCCGGAACACGTGTCCGACAAAGTCTTATCCCGCATGGGAAAACCCAAAAATGCGGTATACAACAAATTTGTGGATAAGTATTATGCGCTGAACAAGCAATACGGCATGAACCAGTTTCTTGTTCCCTATCTCATGTCCAGCCACCCCGGTTCCACCCTTAAAGAAGCCATTGAATTGGCAGAATATATCCGGGAGATGGGCTACAATCCCGAACAAGTACAAGACTTTTACCCCACCCCTTCTACCTTGTCCACTCTCATGTACTACACGGGACTTGACCCCCGTACTATGGAAAAAGTCTACGTTCCCACTGACCCCCACCAAAAAGCCATGCAACGGGCGCTGATTCAATATCGCAACCCCAAGAATTATTATTTAGTCCGGGAGGCGCTCATTACCGCCCATCGGGAAGATTTAATCGGCTCCGGACCGAAGTGCTTGATTCGTGCCGTACCACCCCACTCCGGAAAACCCTCTGCGCCACCACCCAAAGTAGCATCCAAACGCACACCCGCTAAGCATGGAAAACCGGCGCAAAAACACATCGCTCCGAAAAAGAAGAAACGATAATTGTTGCCTTGACTTTTATGTTGCACAATGTTATCATTGTGCCAATGGAGAGATGTCCGAGCGGTTTAAGGAGCCAGTCTTGAAAACTGGTGATACGGCAACGTACCGTGGGTTCGAATCCCACTCTCTCCGCCAAAAAACGACACCACCTAAATAAGGTGGTGTCGTTTTCTATCCATCCACAACTTTTCATTGAAAACACAAAGATTTCATGATATATATAAAATAGGAACAGCAAGGAGGGATTTCCTATGGCAAAAAGCATTTTATTTGATTTAGACGGTACCATTACCGACTCCGGAGAAGGCATTATCAAAAGTTCTGCCTACACCCTGGAATTTTACGGTCTGCCGGTACCGGATTACGATACCATGCGCGTGTTTGTTGGCCCTCCCCTGCGAGATACGTTTCGGGACTTTGGCGTGCCGGAAGATAAACTGGATGAAGCCGTGGCAAAATATCGGGAGCGCTACATCCCCATCGGCATCTACGAAAATTTCCCTTATCCCGGAATTGAAGATTTGCTAAAACGGCTGAAAGCCCAAGGCCACCACCTATTCATTGCCACCTCCAAACCGGAACAGATGGCCATTGACGTACTGAGTCGTTTTCATCTACTGGAATATTTTGAAATCGTCGCAGGCGCTACCTACGATGGAACACGAGATAACAAATCCGATGTCATTGCCTATCTTCTGAAACAAACCGGAGATGTTGAGAATGCCCTCATGGTCGGGGACACTTCCTATGATGTTATCGGCGCAAAATACCACAACATTCCCTGCATTGGGGTCAGTTGGGGCTACGGCAAAGTTGAAGATTTGGAATCTTCCGGCGCAAAAGCCATCGCCCAAAATATGGATGATTTGTTTGCTATCATAAATGAATAAAGATAAAGGCGTGTCAGTTGACACGCCTTTTATTATGCCGGGAAAATATTTGTAATTAAAATCGTCAGAGGCACAGCCAATGAAAACAGACTAACCAGCCAAGGTGTCAATGTCCGCTTAGAGATGAACATCAACATTAAGCACAAAGCCGTTAGTGCCAGGGGCGTAAGTACGGCAATCTCTTTCGCAATCTGATAGGTATACAATCCGTTTTCCTGCAGGAAAATCCCCACAAGAGAAGGCAATTTCGCTAAATTATAGATTGCCAAAACCACAGATAGAAAAAGAATGGGAATTGCTAATACTAATTTCTTCATCCTGCGAACAAATTCCAAGACAGGTTCGCAAAAAACCTTTACCCGCAGGTATACATCCCTCACCTTATCGCCCAACGGCGCCACATTTTTCACAAACCGGTTCCATTGTTCCATTACCTTATCTATCCACTCCATTGCATCACCTCCACGGTTTTTACCATTATACCACATATCCATTCGGATTGCAACCAAAAGAATCCGAATATATGTACGCAAATAATCATAAATAGTCCGTTTTATTGTACGTTATGTATTGTATCCTATGCTTACAAAGAAAAAGGAGGATACAATCATGAAACAAATAACGAAAAACCATTCCCAAAAAGTCATTGCCTTCCGCAATCCGAAAGCACCCGCCTACCCCAATGCCGCGGATCGAAGCGCGCATTTTCATAATGCGCTGGACTTTTTCCTCACCACCGCCACCAGCGCAGGGATTGTGGTGGGGTTAACCTTCCTCATTATCGTATTTTAATCAACTGCGGTGATTCTCTCGATAGAGGGCCGCAAGGCCCTTAAGAATCAAATCCCGATCATAAATCATAGCATGCTTGCACAACGGAGCAATGAATTTCGCAAACCCACCGGTAATGATTACATTGGTTTTCTGACCCAACTCTGTTTCCATGCGCTCAATCATTCCGTCAAGCATAGAAGCATTGCCCATCACGATTCCGCTTCGCATACATTCAATGGTATTTCTGCCAATGGCGTGCTTCGGTCGATCTAATTGCAAACCGGGCAGAAGCGCTGTTCTTTCCGTCAACGCATCCAGAGAGACCTTCACGCCGGGGCAGATACATCCGCCAATCAATGCACCTGTTTCGTCCAGCACCACCATGGTGGTAGCAGTTCCCATATCAATGACAATCATAGGAGGTTTGTGTTCCCGCAATGCGGCAACACTGCCTACCACCAGATCCGCGCCGGTCTGCGCAGGGTTTTCCACCTTGATATTCAACCCCGTTTTCAAACCCGGTCCTACCACTAAACTGGCCTTCCCCGTTAATTTCATAATAGCGGTTTGCATGGAATTGAGCACTTGGGGAACGACCGAGGCAATAATCGCGCCTTCGATAACGTCCACTTGCACATTATATACATCTAAAAGCATTTTTAAGTCCACGCAATATTCATCGGATGTTTTGGTCGCATCCGTCCGCAGACGTGCTTCAAAGAGAATCGTTTCCCCATCTACTCCACCAATGACAATATTGGTGTTTCCCACATCAACTGCCAAAATCATAAATATCCCTCCAAATCATCCTGCTGCAAAATTCGGCAGGATTTGATTTTTCCATCTTCCGTTTCTATCAGGCCCACACTGCCACTGTCACTTCTGCAACTACCGGGGTTGAAAACCACCAGCCCATCCGATTCTTTTGCGTAATAAGGAATATGCGTATGCCCGAACAGCACTCCGTCTGCCCCTTGTTCTCTTGCATCGCGCAATAAGGAAAACAAAGAAATCTTTACATTGTGGTTATGGCCGTGAACCATCATCAGTTTCACACCGCAAACATGATAACAAAGCATTTCCCGGTACATACCGTCCCGATAACGGTCACAGTTTCCTGCCACGATATGAAAAGATAATTGCGGATTTTCTTCCGCAAGCGCCTGTCCATCTTCTGCAAAATCCCCCAAATGCACAACCGCATTGGGTTTCACCGCCATCATGGCTCGTCGCATAAACCGCAAGGAAGAATGAGAATCCGACATCACTAAAATTTTCATAATCCACCTCATTGCGTTCATTATAGCACACCCAACAAGAGATTTCCAGATATTTTTCGTGTACAAGCACCCTCTCCGTTCCCTTATCATATATTATTACCAAAGACATTTCTTCTATAGACAGGGAGGTAACGAAATGAACCAAAACAATCCGATGGACGGATTTTCCCGGGAAAAAGCCCTTGCCTTTGCCCAAAGTGATGCAGGGAAAAAGTTGATCGCCCTATTACAGCAGACAAAACCCCAGGAATTGCAAAAAGTCATTGACCAGGCGGCGGCCGGAAATTTGGAAGAAGCAAAAAAGGGCGTCTCTGCTTTACTTTCTGACCCACGGGCAAAATCTTTCGTGGAAGAAATGAGGGGATAAACCATGGAGGACATGGAAAAGGCCTTGAATTCCATCCTGTCCAACCCGGAAACCATGTCCCAAATCATGGCGATGGCACAATCCTTTGGGCAATTCGCTCCGGAACAGAAGGAAGCGCAGGCACCTGAATCACCTGCCCCCTTTTCCCTGCCATCCGGAATCGATATGCAAATGTTGCAAACCTTATCCGGCATTGCCTCCAATTCCGGCATTGACCGGAATCAGCAAGCCTTATTGCAAGCATTAACTCCTTATTTAAGTGCGCACCGGATTCAAAAACTGGAGAAAGCCATGCGCGCATCCAAAATTGCAAAACTTGCCACAAATTTTCTCGGGGATGGCAAATTTCTGCAACTGCTCGGCAGGTGAAACATATGTATAACCGATATATTCCTCAACCAGACGGAACATACAAGCGCAATCGACAACCATCCTCTCCTGTGCGGCAACCACCAATTCCGGTGAAAGAGCCTGTCATCCATAACGAAACTTGTAAAAGAGACTCTCCACCTCATGGCAGAATCCTTGATTTTTTCAAGAATCTGTTGCCCGGAAATCTGGACACCGGAGATCTGCTGATTATCCTGCTTTTACTTCTCATGGCCGGCGATAGCGAAGAACACAACAGTTCTGCTTTACTCACATTAGCCCTATATTTATTTATGTAAAAATCACCAAGGCCTTGGCCTTGGTGATTTTTACTTTACTTTGCAACAAATCCAACTTTTTTATAAACCTTACGCAACGTCTTTTCCGCTACATAACTTGCTTTTTGCGCGCCGTCCCGGTACACGCTTTCCAAATAACCCTTATCCTGCATCAAACGCATAGATTCTTCCCGAATGGGACGCAGATGTTCCACAACTGCTTCGCCCACCGCCGGCTTAAACTTACCGTAACCGCAACCGGCAAATTCCGTCTCAATTTGCTCAAAGGTTTTTCCGGTAACTGCAGAGTATATGGTCATCAAATTGGAAACGCCGGGTTTATTCTCTTTATCATAGCGCACGCAATTTTCCGTGTCAGAATCGGTAATGGCCCGCTTAAACTGCTTCATAATCACTTCCGGAGGATCCATAAGCAATACCCGTCCGGTATCTTCATTCTCCGATTTGGACATTTTGGCAACCGGGTTGGTTAAACTCATGATTCTGGCGCCGACTTTGGGAACAAACGGCTCTGGAATTTTAAACACATCACCATAAATACCGTTAAAACGGCGGGCAATGACGTGAGTCAATTCCACATGTTGTTTTTGATCCTCCCCTACGGGTACCAAATCCGGCTGGTAGAGCAAAATATCCCCTGCCATGAGACTGGGATATGTAAAAAGTCCCGCATTGATATTGTCTGCATTTTTCGCGGATTTGTCTTTGAACTGGGTCATCCGGCTCAATTCACCAAACATGGAATAGCAGTCCAAAATCCATCCCAGTTCTGCATGCTGATGCACATGGCTTTGGATAAACAACGTATTTTTCTCTGGGTCCAAACCGCAGGCGATATACTGAGCCAACTGCTCTAACGTACGGCGACGCAAATCCGCAGGATTTTGACGTACCGTAATGGCATGCAAGTCAGCCATAAAATAAAAGCAGTCATATGCATCTGCTCGCTCTGCCCAATTCTTGACCGCGCCCAAATAAGACCCCAATGTTAAGTCGCCGGAAGGCTTAATGCCGGACAACATTCTCTTCTTCGGCGCAGATTGTTCCGTCAATTCACTCATTTCTTCCACTTCCTTCGCTGAATTTCCCATATTATAACACTAACCCATCGATTGCGCAAGTGCTTTCTATTCAGTTACCGTATCCACCGGCAAAAAACACAATGTATCTTGCTGATTGATTTTCAAAGGAATCTATGCTATAGTAACAAAAATATACACAAGCGA
>JAZKZB010000007.1:0-5293 GCA_045612425.1 Faecousia sp. | reverse complement strand
AACTGCTTGACTGCGCCGGCAATGACCGGTCCACGCCAAACCACCGGATCCGTATCATTATCCAGCAATAAATTGATGGACATCACCTGAATGCCGGTTCTGCTCAATGCCGGGTACAAACCGGATTCATTCGCCCCCTGGCATTGCGTAACGCCAAAGGCTGTCGGCACGGAAGGTCCGGTAATATCTGCATCCAATATGGCTACTCGCTTACCCTTTCGGGCCATGGCCACCGCCAGTAAAGACGTTACCGTAGATTTCCCCACGCCACCTTTCCCTGAAACCACCGCAATCACCTTTTTCACGCTGGACTTCGGATTCAATTTCGCAAGCAAACTTTCCGCTTTGCGGTCGCCACAATCGCTACCGCAAGATGCGCAGTTGCCACTACATGCACCACTCATACAATCACTCCTTATTCTTTTCTCACAACAGTATAGCACACAATTTCAATGAATGCCATCCATTTATTCCAATTGAGAAGACAGTTGCTCCCATTGCTCCATCAATTCCATCAGCAACGTTTCCGCTTCTTCTTTCTCCTGCAAAAGTTGACTCAACAGTTGATAATCCGATGCAGCCATCTCAATTTTCGGGTCAAACTCTGCCACTGTCTGTTCCTGCTTTTCAATTTCCCGTTCCAATTTCCGAATTTGCTTTTCCAGTTCTTTACTTCCGCCTTTTGGCTTCTCAGCCTTTTGCTTCGGGGCAGAAACGGTAACGGTCTTATTTTGTTCATGCTCTAAAATGGAACGGTATTTTCCATAACCACACGGGTAATCTACAATCGTGTTGTTTTCCAGTACCCAAATCCGTTCTGCAAACTTTTCAATAAAGTATCGGTCATGGCTGACGAACAACAGCGCTCCGTCAAACTCTTCAATGGCCGCCTCCACCCATTCCCGGGAGGCAATATCCAAATGGTTCGTAGGTTCGTCCAAAACCAACAAGATTATTTTCTCATCCATCAGCATGCACAATCTCAGACGGCTTTGCTCGCCTCCGGAGAGTTCTCCCACTTTTTTGAATACATCTTCACCTTGAAACAAAAAAGCGCCCAAACGGTCACGTGCCGTCTGTGGAGTACAGTTTTTCTCATAAAGCATCGTGTCATACAGCGTGCGTTCCGGATGGGAGAATCGGATGATTTGCGGGAGATATCCCCATTTTACCGTAGGGCCGAATTGGAGTTTTCCTTCGCAACATTCTTCTCCTAACAGACACTTTAAAAACGTGGATTTGCCGGTACCATTATCTCCCAAAATAGCAATCCGTTCCCCGCCTTGCACTTGCAGATTCACATTGGAAAACAAAGTGCGCTCTCCAAAGGATTTTGCAAGGTCTTTCACCTTAAACACCACATCACCGGCAAATTCTTTTTCCCCGAATGTCGCCTTCATGGTCTTTTCCGTTTTCGGTTTTTCTGTTTTTTGAATCCGCTCCATCCGGTGTTGGATGGACATGGCACGGCGGTACAATGTGCGGTTATTGATCCCCCAACCCTTCATTCGTTCCACAGTAAATCCCAACTGTTTCAGTTTTGCCTGTTCCTGTTCGTATTGCTTTAATTGCAGTTGAAACCGGGCCTGCTTCTCATCCATGTAAAACGAATAATTACCGGAATAAAACTCGGCGTGTCCATCGGCGATCTCAATGACCCTTTGGGCAATTTTGTCCAAGAAATAGCGGTCATGGGAGATGGCCAAAACCGTACCCTTAAAACTGCGGATATAAGATTCCAACCACTCCACACTTCGCAGATCCAAATGGTTCGTAGGTTCGTCTAAAAGTAGAATATCCGTTTTTTCCAAGAGTAATCGCGCCAGATTTACCCGGGTTTTTTCCCCTCCGGAAAGGCTGTCGAAAATCTGCAATCTTTGGTCCGCGCTGATGCCAAGGCCGTTACAAATCTTGTCTACCTGAACATCCATTTCATAACCGCCACCGGTTTGAAAGCGATTGACCAAAACATCATATTCCCGAAGTTGTTCCGTTGTGGCGCCCTGGGCCATTTGGGATTCCAGTGCCTCCATTTTCCGCTTTGCAGACAGAACATCCCGATATGCAGTCCGAAGGACATCCTCCACACAAAACCCATCCGGAAACTTAGGAATTTGAGAAATCAGCCCCATCCGCTTAGCAGGATTGACATAGACTTCCCCACTGTCGTACTCCATTTCGCCGGTGAGAATTTTCAGCAGGGTCGTTTTTCCACAACCGTTTCTGCCCAAGATGGCAACACGTTCCCCTTCCTGAATATCAAACGAGAGTCCATCCAGCAAGTATTCTCCTATCACAAAGAACTTCGTCAGTTCCTTAACCGAAATATCAACCATTTTCTTTCTCCAAGTCCCGAAGAATGTCTTCCAATTCTGCTTTTGTATACAGCAGATTCAGCGCCTGAAGTAACGCATTCGCGCTCATCTTTTCGGGAAATTGCAATTTATGAATCAGTCTTTTCCGTAGCAAACTGCTACCGTTTCCACCGGACAGCCCCAGTTCCGCCATATCCTGCTTGGTAATGGCGCCAAAGGTTTGTGTCTCTTCCCCCTCTATGGTGGCGCCGGCTTTGCGAAGGGCCTCCTCAAGGATTCGGGGAGGCATGCCTTCCACGCCCAGTTTCCCCTCTTTCCCGGCAGTTTGCTTCCGTCTTTCCTTACCGTATACATCGGGAATATAGGCGTGTTTCAAATATTGAGGTTCAATGGCGCTTTTTAAGTGATTGCGAATCACAAAACCTGCCCCGTCAGAATCCGTAAGCACAACGACACCCCTGGACATCGCAACTTTCCGTAATAATGCCATTTGCGCCTTGTCGTGAAAAATACCAAATCCATTGGTTTCAAAAATAGGCGCGTCAACTACCTGACTCAAGGCATTTTTATCGTAACGCCCCTCTACCACAATGGCTTCCCGAATCTTAATCATTTCGGGCCTCCTGCGCAAGCTGTAAAATTAACAATTCCAGAAGTCGCCCCGGCTCATCATAAGAGGTTTTTATGGCATAATCAGTCTGCGCCACCAGTTGACCGGCACTGCGATAAAATTTCGGCTGAAATTTCCTTGCAAGATCCATGTTTTTTCTGGCCGCATAATCGGAACAATTACAAAGTTTCGCAAAATCCTGCGCATTTTTACCGCTATCCAGCAAAACCCGGGCCGTACTCATACGCCGCAAATTTCCACCGATAGCCCCCAAAATCGCCAAAGGTTCTTCCTGCATTTTCAGTAATTTTTGCAAACTATTTAGGGCAGAGCCATATTTCCCCTGACTGATAAAATCCGTCATTTGGAACACCGCCGCATCCAGCACCGGCTCTGTAACTGCATCAATATCCGCTCGGCAAATCATGTCTGCCCCGGAATAAGCGGAAATCTTCTCAATTTCACCTGCAAGAGAGGTCATTGTGCCATCCGTAATTTCAATCAGATAATGGCAAAGTTCTGTGGAAATTCGCTTTCCCTTTGCAGCAAAATGTCGGCCTATCCAGGGAACCAAATCCTTAGGCGTTTGCTTTACAAATTCCACTACGGTGCCATATTTGCACACTGCATCCCAAAACTTCTTCTGACGCTTATCCGGATTCCACCCAGTGGTATGATATGTAAATACCACAGTGCAGTAATCGGGAATATCTGCAAAAATCTCTGCTAATTTCTCCCTGTCGGCCTCAGGCAACTTGAAAATATCAATTTCATCCACCTGAACCATGGTCTTCTCTGCCATCATAGGCAAATTTTCCACTCCGTCGGAAAAACCGCGCACATCAAAATTTTCTGCTGTCAATTTATGGAAATTAAACGATTCTGTCAGTTCCTCCACCGTCTGTTTTTTTAACTGGGAAAAGTAATGTTGCAACAAAAATACCTCTTGCCCGTGGAAAAAATACAGTCTTTGGGTCGTTTTTTCCTTTAAATCTTTTTTCAACTTTTGAAATTCTTGATTCACGGTATCCTCATATGGATATGCCATTGCTTCACCCCCGATAAACGATAGTACCGTATCTGTCTGTACGAAAAACCAAACATCCGAATGCATATAATCGTTGCAAAAGTTCCTCCGCAGGATGTCCGTAAGCGTTCTCACCTACGGATATAATCACATTTTTCGGCTTTGTCTTTTCAAGCAACCCTTCACCGGTTGCATATTTAGAACCGTGGTGTCCTGCAATCAATAACTCTAATTCCGGCAATTCAAAACGTTCCATTAGTAGCCGTTCTCCTAAAAATCCACGGTCACCTGTTATCAGTATATCACAATTTCCATCTTGGAACAAGACACATAAACTACATTCATTCTCTAATTTTTCATTTTCCGGCGCAAACATCGTCAATGTATGGTTTCCGAAGGTCAAACTCATGTCATGATCCACCAAAACGCATTGTCCGCTGGCAGATTGCCTGATTTTCTCGCCGATACCGGTTTCATCCGCTAACGCAGGCAGATAGATAACATCCGCACGAACTCTGGTAAGCAAATTCAGAATGCCGCCGGCATGATCTCGGTCATAATGGGTGATGATAATTCCATCTAAATGGAAAATGCCATGACCCAGCAGTGTTTCCGCTACCACATCTGCGCTCGCAGAATCTGAGTATCCACCGCAATCCACCAAGAAGTTTTCTCCGTTCCCCTGAAGTAAAATGCTTTGTCCCTGACCTACATCCATCACCGTGACCCGGGTATGATCTGAATTGACCTCAATCCACGATAACATCAAGTTCATACAAAGACATATACACATCAGTGCCGCTGTGATGACAATTCTTTTCTTCTTCGCAAAGAGAAACCAGATTAGCAATAAATAAACTTCAATCAGCCATGCCACAACATATTTATTTTCTGTATACAAGGACGCAAATGGGATTCCGGCTACTATCTTTAGGCATCCAATCATCATACGAATGGGTATCGAAACCAAGGAAGCAAGCGCAATTCCCATCTCCACCCAAAGAAAACTGAATGCCCAAGAAAGCAAGATTCCGCTAAAAAGAAATGGAATCATCCAAACAATCAGCAAATTCATTGCTACGCTTACCAAACTAATCGTTCCAAAATGGTATGCCACAATCGGCAATGTCACTACCATCGCAGACATGCACACAGACACCGAACCCACAAACCAACGTTTCAGCCTGCTCTTCCAATCTTTCCCCTTTGTATCGCCCATTCGCGCAGATAGGTACTCCGAAATCGGCGCATAGAAAAGGGCTATTCCAGCCATGCAACCAACAGATAGTTGAAAAGATATGGACGCAATCACCATGGGGTTAAGTCGGATCGTAGCCATGT
>JAZKZB010000006.1:0-3358 GCA_045612425.1 Faecousia sp. | reverse complement strand
GGGGAGGGAATTGCCATGCTTAAAGACATTACCCTCGGACAGTATTTCCCCGGAAATTCCATAATCCATCGCTTAGATCCAAGAACAAAATTATTATTGTTAATTGCCTATATTATCGCTCTTTTTTGCGCCGCAAATTGGGTATCTTATTTGGTTTGCCTGATTTTTATTGCGGTTTGCATTTTGATTTCCCGGATTCCTGTTCGATCATTTGTCAGAGGGTTAAAACCGTTAATATTTATCATGATATTTACGGCAGTTCTGAATTTGTTCCTTACCCGGGGTGAGAATCTTCTGGTGTCTGTATGGCGTATCCATATTTATTGGGAAGGCGTTTCAAGAGCAATCATGATGCTCCTTCGCATTTTTATGCTGGTTCTAGGAACTTTTTTATTAACCTATACAACATCTCCGATTTCCTTAACAGATGGTCTGGAATCCTTGCTCAGCCCGCTGAAGTCAGTGAAGGTGCCGGTTCATGAATTTTCCATGATGATGTGCATTGCCTTGCGGTTTATTCCCACGTTAATTGAGGAAACAGATAAAATTATGTCCGCGCAAAAGGCGCGCGGTGCAGATTTTGAAAGCGGGAATTTGGTTCAACGCGTAAAGGCGCTGATACCCATATTGATTCCTTTGTTTGTCAGCGCATTTCGCCGTGCTGACGAGTTGGCCACGGCCATGGAGTGTCGTTGTTACCAAGGTGGTGACGGACGCACAAAAATGAAACTTTTGCGATATAAACTTGCCGATTTTAAAGCCTACGGAATTGGGGTTGTCCTATTGACAGGCGTGTTTCTGTTACGATATTTTGGTTTGTGAGGTATATCATGCGCAACATAGCCTTATGCTTAACATATCTGGGAACGGCATATCATGGTTGGCAAATGCAGAAAAACCTGCCTACTGTTCAGGAAACCATGGAGAACGCCATTGGTATGGTTGTTGGACATCCGGTTCACGTTACCGGTTGCGGTCGGACAGATGCCGGCGTCCACGCCAAGTGTTATGTGGCGAATTTTAGAACGGAATCCACAATTCCTGTGGAACGCTTGCCTTATGCATTAAACACCCATCTACCGGTGGATATCGTAGTTACAAAAGCATTTGAAGTCCATGAAAATTTTAATGCCATTGGTTCCTGCGCAAAAAAAGAATACACATATTTGATTTATAATTCCCGTGTCCGTGACCCGTTTTATGTGGATCGGGCATGGTTCTATCCAAAGTATTTAGATGAGACAATTATGCAAAAGGCTGCCAGTCAATTCGTGGGAACCCATGATTTTGCTGCCGTTCGTTCCGTTGGCACAGATGTGAAATCCACGGTTCGTACGGTTCATCATTTTGAGGTGGAGCGTAGCGGAGATTTGATTTCTCTGCGGGTATGCGCCAATGGTTTCTTGTATAATATGGCCCGTGCTATGGTGGGCACTGTGGTTTTCTGCGCGGAAGGAAAGATTCAACCGGATGAAATTCAAGGAATTTTAAATTCCGGCAACCGGACGTCGGCCGGCCCGACTGTTCCGGCCGGGGGTCTTTATATGACCCATTTATGGTATGATGACGGCGTGGAAAATTTTGAATGCGTTTGCCCCTAAAAATTTAAAATTTGTTCGCGATTATTTGATTTGATTGTGTTAAAATAATAGCAAAATCAGGTCCCGCAGATTGGAGTGATGGATATGCAACCGAAACTTTGTACGAAATGCAAGAAAAATATTGCGGTTGTGTTTATTACCAAAATTGAAAACGGCGTAACCATGAATGAAGGGTACTGTATCAAGTGCGCCAGAGGTTTGGGGATTCCTCAAATTGAGCAGGCCGTAAAACAGATGGGCTTTTCAGAGGATGATTTGGATACCCTTTCCGATGAAATGAGCAGTATGTTTGGTCAAATCAATCCCGACGAGGATTCCGATGACGATGAAACGGAAAGCCGCACTGCTACTTTTCCTTTTATTAATCAATTATTTAATCCCGGCAATGCTTCCAATTTGCCCGGAAAGCCTAATGAAGAAGAAACCAAAAAGGAAAACAGCACCCAAAAACCAAAAGGAAAGAAGCATAAGTTCTTAGATAATTATTGCCTGAATTTGACGGCAAGAGCCAGGGAAGGTAAATTGGATAAGGTGATTGGCCGGGAAGAGGAAACGGAACGGATTATCCAAATTCTGAATCGACGTCAAAAGAATAATCCTTGCTTAATCGGGGAACCCGGCGTTGGAAAAACAGCAATTGCAGAAGGACTGGCGCAGCGGATTGTCGCAAAAGATGTTCCTTTCAAATTACAGGACAAGGAAGTTATGCTGCTGGATTTAACGGCTTTGGTGGCCGGCACGCAGTTCAGAGGCCAGTTTGAGAGCCGGATGAAGAGTTTGATTGCTGAAATTAAAGAGTGTGGCAATATAATCTTGGTTATTGATGAAGTTCATAACTTGGTTGGGGCAGGCGATGCAGAAGGCTCTATGAATGCGGCGAATATTTTAAAACCGGCCCTTTCAAGAGGAGAAATCCAAGTGATAGGCGCTACAACCTTTAATGAATACCGTAAGCATATTGAAAAGGATGCGGCATTGGAACGGAGATTCCAACCGGTGAATGTTCCGGAACCCTCATTGGAGGATGCTTGTCAAATTCTGCAGGGAATCTCCAGTAACTATGCCAAATTTCATGGCGTTACCATTTCGCCGGAAATTGCCCGCCAATGTGTGGTTTTATCGGAGCGCTATATTACGGATCGGTTTTTGCCTGATAAAGCAATTGACCTTTTGGACGAGGCTTGCTCCGATGTCAATCTTCGTAGCAAGGAAATTTCAGAACTTGCCCGATTGCGGAAAGAGCGGGATGACTACGAACTGGAACTTCAAATGCTTACCGACGATACGGAAAATGAGCATTTTGAACGTCTTGCGCATATTCGTAGCAAACTTTGTCAAATCGGAAATCAAATTGAAGATTTAGAACAGGTACCGCCTCCTGCGGTTACCATTGAGAATCTTGCCCATATTATTGAACTTTGGACGAAAATACCGGCTTCTAAAATCAAAGCCCAGGAATACATGCAAATTTCCGGCTTAAAAGACCGTTTGAAACAACACATCGTCGGGCAGGATCAGGCAGTGGATGCCGTTGCCCGCGCAATTCGTCGTCATAGAGTGGGTATTTCTGCAAAGAAACGCCCAGCGTCGTTCATTTTTGTGGGTCCCACCGGCGTGGGGAAAACTGAATTGGTCAAACGGCTTGCCGATGATTTGTTTGATAGCGTGGACAGTTTGATTCGTTTGGACATGTCCGAATTCATGGAAAAACACACTGTTTCTAAACTTATTGGCTCTCCTCCCGGTTATGTGGGCTA
>JAZKZB010000005.1:0-2810 GCA_045612425.1 Faecousia sp. | reverse complement strand
CGTGCCTGCGACACCATGGGCTATGGCGTTCCTTATACGGAAGCGGCGTTGCCTCGCAGTGTTGCCGGTATCGTTTACGGCCTGCAACATTATTCTGACGTTCCCAGTGAATGCTTGGAATGGCATGGACATAACGATTTTTACAAAGGCGTCGCCAATGCTACAACCGCATGGCTTTATGGCGCTTGCGCTGTCAACTGCTCCTTGCTGGGCATTGGGGAACGAACCGGGAATGTGCCGCTGGAAGCCATGGTCTTTGAGTATGCATCTTTGCGTGGTTCGTTAGACGGTATGGATCCCACTGCCATTACCGAAATTGCGGACTTTTTCAAAAATGATATTGGTTACGAAATTCCACCTATGACACCTTTTGCCGGTCGTAGTTTCAATGCTACAAGAGCCGGCATTCATGCGGACGGCCTACTGAAAGACCCTGAAATTTATACTATTTTCGATACGGGTAAATTGCTTAACCGCCCTGCGGTAGTGGAAATCAGTAAGACCTCGGGCTTGGCCGGTATCGCTTATTGGATTAATAGCAATTTCCGTTTAACCGGGGATGCGCAGATTGATAAGCGAGATCCTATTGTGCAAACCATGAAGGAATGGATTGACATGGAATATGAAGACGGCCGGCAAACGGTGATGACCGACAAAGAATTGGATGCTATGCTGGAACGTCTTGCTCCCGGCAGATTTCAGAAATAACAGGAGGCTGAACAATGGGTGATTTTAAGTCTGTTTCTTTGGCTGATCAGGTCTTTGATAGATTGGAGAATGATATTATTCTTGGCGTATATCCCCGAGGCGAAATTTTGACAGAATTGAAGTTAGTGGAACAGTTGGGGGTAAGCAGAACGCCGATTCGGGAAGCGTTGCGTCGGTTGGAGCAGGAACATCTTATTGAGGAAACCGGAAAAGGTTCTTTGGTATTGGGGATTACGGAGGCGGATTTGGAGGATATTATGAATATCCGTCATCATATTGAAGCATTGGCCGCTTATTATGCGACTATCAATATGACGCCTGAAGGATTGCAGGAACTTTCCCACATTATGGACTTGCAAGATTTTTACTATGGAAAGTGGGATATTGAGCACCTGCGTCAAGCGGACGATGCTTTCCATGACGCTATTTGCGCAATGAGTAAGCGAAATGTGATTATGGATACTTTGATTCCCTTGCATCGCAAGACCCGCCGTTACCGGAAAATCGCTATGGAAAATAAATGGCGGACGGAAAATACACTGGTTGAGCATCATGCAATTTTTGATGCGATTAAAGCCGGCGATGCAGAATTGGCTCGCGAAAGAACGGCAAAGCATATCGAGAATGCAAAGAATCACATGCTGAAAAGAGGGGTACAAAATGGGTAAAACGATTGCGCAAAAGATTATTGCTTCCCATTTGGTTTCCGGTGACATGGCTCCCGGAAGTGAGGTGGCAATTCGAATTGACCAGACCTTAACCCAGGATGCTACCGGTACCATGGCATATTTGGAATTTGAAACCATGGGGATTCCTAAGGTGAAAACAGAGTTCAGCATTGCCTATGTTGACCACAATACTTTACAGTGCGGTTTTGAAAATGCGGATGATCACCGGTATTTGCAGACGGTTGCATCAAAACATGGTGTCTATTTCTCCCGCCCCGGTAACGGCATCTGCCATCAGTTGCATTTAGAGCGTTTTGGCAAACCCGGAAAAACGTTAATAGGCTCGGATAGCCACACGCCTACAGGAGGCGGTTTGGGTATGCTCTCCTTTGGTGCAGGCGGTATGGACGTCGCAGTTGCCATGGGTGGTGGCGCTTATTACATTACCATGCCCAAAATGTATAAGGTGAACCTGACCGGAAAACTGAATCCTTTTGTAACGGCTAAGGATGTCAGTTTGGAACTTTTGCGGATTTTATCTGTAAAAGGCGGTGTGGGCGCCATTGTAGAATGGGGCGGGGAGGGAATTGCAACCTTAAGTGTTCCCGAACGGGCAACCATTACCAATATGGGTACGGAGTTGGGCGCAACCACATCTATTTTTCCCTCTGATGATGTGACGAAAGCATTCTTGACCGCCCAGGGAAGACCGGAGGATTATGTACCTTTGGAAAGCGATCCGGATGCGGTATATGATAGAGTGATTGATATTGATCTGTCTACTTTGAAGCCGATGATCGCCTGCCCCCACAGTCCGGATAATGTGGTAGAGGTTTCTCAACTGAAGGATGTGAAGGTGGATCAGGTTTGCATTGGCTCCTGTACCAATTCTTCGCTGTTGGACATGCTTAAAGTTGCAGCCATGCTGAAGGGGAAAACCATTGCTCCCGGTGTTAGCCTCTCCATTTCTCCGGGTTCCCGTCAGGTGCTGACTATGCTCAGCCAATGTGGCGCACTGGCAGACATTTTGGCCAGTGGTGCCAGATTACTGGAATGTGCCTGCGGCCCGTGTATCGGTATGGGATTTGCGCCCAGTTCCGGCGGTGTAAGTTTGCGTACCTTTAACCGAAATTTCTTAGGCAGAAGCGGAACCAAGGATGGTCAGGTATACCTGGTTTCTCCGGAAACCGCCGTGGCATCTGCTTTGACCGGCTACATAACCGATCCCACCACCTGCGAGCCCATTGGAGAGATTTTGATGCCCGATTCTTTTCTCGTCGACGATTCTTCCGTATTGGCACCTGCGCAGAATCCGGAGGAAGTGGAGGTTTTGCGCGGTCCGAATATTAAAGAATTCCCCAAGAGCAAACCCTTTACAGATTCTTTGACGGCCACGGCAGTGCTGAAGGTGGGCGATAATATTACCACCGACCA
>JAZKZB010000004.1:0-2615 GCA_045612425.1 Faecousia sp. | reverse complement strand
TCCCAGAGGAATGCACTTCTCGATGGCCTTAATCACATCATCATTGATAATGCAGGAGTCAGAGAACTCCATGCCACCGTGGAGCACCCGGTGACCAACGGCATCGATTTCGTCGGTGGACCGAATCACACCGTCAACAGGATCTACCAGAATTTCCAAAACAGCCTGAATTGCCTCAGAGTGGCTGGGCATCGGAATATCTTTTACAACCTTCTTATCCCCAACCTTGTGAGTCAAACGGCCGTCAATATAGATTCGTTCGCACAAGCCTTTCGCAGATACATCGCCGGTTTCTGGGTTCATCAATTGATACTTCAAAGAAGAACTGCCGGCATTGATTACCAATACATTCATGGAAAATTGCCTCCTAATACAAAAATAAATTGTTTTCTTTCTTTGCAATGTGTGGTATAGTAACCATAATCGATTGTATTGTATTATATTTTTCCAAATATCTCAACCCCTAATATGGAAATTTTTATGAGAAGGAGGGATTTTTTTGAAAATTGTAGGGATTATCTGCGAATACAACCCTTTTCACGCAGGTCACAAGAAGCAGTTTGACTGGATTCGTGCAAAATTTGGCAACGATTGCGGTATCGTCTGTCTTATGAGTGGCAATTTTGTTCAAAGAGGCCAACCCGCAATTTTTGACAAGTCCCTCCGTTCCCAGGCAGCCATTACCTGCGGCGCAGATTTGGTTTTGGAACTTCCCGTAAATTATGCTCTGTCCTCTGCTGAAGGTTTTGCCGCCGGTGGCGTTGAGATTTTATCAAAATTTTGTGATTACCTATGCTTTGGTAGCGAATCCGGAGACGAAGGATTGTTAATGGATACCGCAAACGTCCTGCTCTCCGATGCATTTCCCCCCGCCCTGCGAAAAGAATTGGAATCCGGCATCTCCTTTCCCGCGGCCAGACAGCGCGCATTGGAGGCTCTGGGATGCGACCATTCCCTGTTAGAAAAACCCAATGATATTTTGGCGGTGGAATACTGCAAAGCAATCCTGCAACAAGATTGTTCCATGCGTCCCCTACCCATTCGCCGGGACGGGGATTATCACGCCACCGTAGCCGACACCGAAAACCCATCTGCCACTGCGGTTAGAGAACTTTTGCTATCCGACGGTAATTGGCAGGCATGCATTCCCAAGGAAATCCACGGTTTATACGCAGGTGCCACCTTGCATACCATCGGCGCAGGCGAACGGGCCATTCTTGCCAAACTACGAACGATGTCCGAGGAGGAATTTGCGTCCCTCCCCTTTGGCTCTGAGGGTTTATGGCGCAAACTGATGCACACCAGTCGCACCTATGCAACTCTGGAAGAAATCCTGATCGCCACCAAATCCAAACGTTACACCCGAACCCGTCTTGACCGAATGGTAATGTGCGCATATTTAGGAATTTCAGATTTGTCCATACCGCCTCATTATACACGGGTTCTTGGTTTCAATGATACCGGAAAAAGCATCTTAAAACTTGCTCGGCAATCCGGAGAATTTCTTCATATTGGAGACAAAATTACAGGTAGCGATTATCTTTTGGAACAGCGATGTGACGACCTATATAGTCTCTTTTCCCAAAATCGCCCCGAGAAACCCGGAATGGCGCCCAAAAGACGTGTATTCCTGTCGTCTAATTAAAAGTCACTGTTGACTTTTCTCATTATCTGCCATATAATAGCCTGAGTTGCAATTCCTAATGGGGTGATTTTGTTGAAATTTTCTGAATTAATGGAACATTTGGAACAAAACCCCGTCATTTCTGCCATTGACGATGAACGCTGGGAAAATGCATTAAAGTCCCCTGCCAAGGTTCTATTTTATCTGTCTGCCAATTTAATGACTGTCAAAGAACGTCTTGACCAAGCCCACGCAGTCAAAAAACTGGTTATGGTTCATATTGATTTAGCCGAAGGAATTGGCAAAGATCGAGCAGGCATCCGTTATTTAGCAGATTGCGGTGTGGATGGCATCATTTCTACAAAGTCACAAATCATACGTCTTGCGAAAGAACAAGGGTTGATAACCATACAACGGTTTTTTATCTTAGATTCCAAAGGAATGGATAGCATTGATGATATGCTCAATATCACCAAACCACACTTTATGGAAATTATGCCTGGTGTCATTGGAAAAGCAATTGGTCGGTTCAGTCGACAACACATTCCCGTAATTGCCGGCGGACTGATACAAACCAAAAATGAAGTTACCGATGCCATAAGTTATGGCGCAACAGCCGTATCTACAAGCCAGCAAGAATTATGGTATCTATAACAATTTAATATTTACCGTAGAGATTTGGAGAAACGGAGAAGTAAAAGGGGCATTTTGTGCGTCTTTTGCTTGCCGTTTCTCTTTTTATTTATTATTAAGGAGGGCAATGGAATGGTTTATGATGTTATCATTGCCGGTGCAGGGATCACCGGCGGCATGCTGGCAAGAGAGTTAAGCCGCTACGAACTTTCCGTATGCATATTAGAGAAAGAAAATGATGTGGCGATGGGTTCCACAAAAGCAAATTCCGGTATTGTTCATGGTGGTTATGATCCCATACCGGGGACGCTAAAAGCAAAACTTAACAGTGAAGGCGTAGAACTTCTTTTTCAAACAG
>JAZKZB010000003.1:0-2419 GCA_045612425.1 Faecousia sp. | reverse complement strand
CTTGCTCGAAAATTGGCGGGACAACAGATATATCTGCCGGTCAACTGATCGACAGAACGGGACAGTTGCTGAAATTGCCATTCCCCTCGGGAAAGTATTTGGACGAACTGAGCCAGACTGCGCAAAATAACGATGTTTTCCATGTGAAATGCAATGGAAGTGAATTTTCATTATCCGGCATTCAGAACAAGGTGGAACAATATCATATGCAATGGGAAAACCCGGCGGAAACTGCAGCCTATTCCTTGCGCTGTGTCTGCGATGCAGTCATGACGGCTACCCAAAATGCCATGGAACAGTATTCCGATTTACCGGTGGTTTTCTCGGGCGGTGTCGCATCCAATTCCATGCTTCGTCTTTTTATGAAACCATTAAATCCCGTTTTTGCGGAACCGAAGTATTCTACAGATAATGCTATGGGCGTTGCCGTTTTGGCATCCCGACTGCAGGAGAGATGAGAATGGAAAAGATATTTGCCGTTTCTCAAATTAATGGGTATTTGCGCGACAAATTAGATAACGACCCTTTTCTTTCCAACATTGCGGTAAGAGGAGAAATTAGCAATTATAAATTATATCCTTCCGGACATCACTATTTTACCCTAAAAGATGAAGAAGGGGCGCTGAAATGTGTGATGTTCAAGGGGAATTCTACCCGTTTGCGATTTCGCCCGGAAAATGGGATGCAGGTAATTGCTATGGGAAGAATTTCCGTTTATCCCAGAGATGGCGCCTATCAACTATACTGTACCGCCATGGCGATGGACGGAGTGGGAGATTTATATACCGCCTTTGAACAGTTAAAAGAAAAACTGGCAAAAGAGGGCCTTTTTGATTCCGGTCATAAGAAATCCATTCCCAAATATCCCAAGGTAATTGGCATTGTCACCAGTTCTGCCGGCGCTGCGGTACACGATATGTTACGCATCCTGAAGCGGAGATTTCCCGTGGTGAAAGTCAGATTGTTTCCCGTCCGCGTTCAAGGTGTTGAGGCGCCTATGGAAATTGCGGACGCCATCCGATATGCAAATTTGCATCAGTTAGCGGATTTGCTTATTGTGGGCAGGGGAGGTGGCTCTATTGAGGATTTATGGGCATTTAATAGTGAACTGGTGGCCCGGTCTATTTATGACTCTGAAATTCCGGTTATTTCTGCGGTAGGTCATGAACCGGATGTGACCATAGCAGATTTTGTGGCAGATATGCGGGCAGCAACGCCTTCTAATGGTGCGGAGTTGGCAGTTCCCGACAGAGAGGCTATTTTGCAGAGTTTGGATTCTGCATCCGGAAATCTACTAACCGTTATGCGCAGGCAGGTATCTTTAGCATCGAAACAACTGCAGGTGCTTTCAGATTCTTATGTATTGAAAAGTCCCATATCCTACCTGGAAATGAAGAATCGGGATTTGGGGATGTGGAAGAACCGTTTGGAAGAGATTCAGGGGCGGAATTTGGAACGAAAAGAAAATGATTTCCGCCGTATAACGGCGAAATTGGACGCATTTAGCCCGCTGAAAGTTCTGAGTCGAGGGTATTCCGTTGCTGAGACTGCGGATGGGAATGTGGTAAAATCGATTCATCAGGTAAAATCCGGTGATGTTTTGAACCTTTCCGTATCTGACGGACAGATTCTTGCGAATGTTTTACAAGTGGAGGAATTGAATAATGGCAGATAAGGAATTGACCTTTGAGCAAGCAATGGAACGGTTAGAGCAGATTGTGCGAACCATGGAACGGGGAGATGTGCCCTTGGAGGAGTCTTTGAAATTGTTTCAGGAAGGGACAAAATTGGTGGATTCCTGCGCAAAGATATTAGAAAATGCGAAAATGGAAATTGAAAAAGTAACAAAAACAGAGGATGGCATCCCCGTGTTTGAGGAGTTTCAGGATGAAATTTGAGGAACAAACCGATTTCTATAAGAAGGAAATTGAGCATGCGTTAAGGGAATGGATGGTTCAGTATCAGAACCTGCCTCAATCTCAACTATATGAGGCAATGTCTTATAGCCTGTTAGGGGGCGGAAAGCGACTGCGTCCCATTTTTGTCTTAGAATTTTGCCGTTTGTGTTGTGGAGATTACCGCAAAGCGATTCCTTTTGCAGTGGGAATTGAAATGATTCAAACTTATAGTTTGATTCATGATGACTTGCCTGCTATGGATAATGATGATTTGCGCCGTGGTAAGCCCACAAATCATAAGGTTTATGGGGAAGCATTGGCGATTTTAGCCGGAGATGCGCTTTTGACAGATGCATTTCTGGCAGTGTCATCTGCAGAATTACCGGCAGTAAATATTGCTTCTGCCATTTCCGTTTTAGCGGAGTATGCAGGTTCTAAGGGCATGGTTGGCGGGCAGGTTTTAGATATTTTAAGCGAAGAACGCACGTTAACGGAGCAAGAGGTTTTGAATGTCCAAAGTC
>JAZKZB010000002.1:0-2877 GCA_045612425.1 Faecousia sp. | reverse complement strand
TAGACTTCTTTGACTGTGTCATGCCTGCCCGGAATGCCCGTCATGCCCGCCTCTTCACATGGGAGGGCGCCATCAACCTGAAGAATAAGAAATACCAGCTGGACGAGCAGCCTATCGATCCCAAGTGTGATTGCCCTGTGTGCCGTCGGTACTCCAAGGCATATATTCGCCATTTGTTTGTTGCGGAGGAAATGCTTGCGATGCGCCTTTGCGTGATGCATAATCTGTATTTTTACAATAAACTGATGGAGAAAATCCGCAGTGCATTGGATGAGGGTACCTTTGATGCTTTCCGCCGGGAATATTCCGCTAAATTAAACCAGCGTATCTAAAATTTGCTTGCTTTTTATTGGAAACATGGTATAATGTTCATGAAATTCTTTACGAAAGGAGTATGAATATGGGTTTTGAAGGTATTATTATGCTACTTGTCATGCTCGGTATTTTCTACTTCATGCTGATTCGTCCTGAAAATAAGCGGAAAAAAGAATCTGAGCAAATGC
Organism: Faecousia sp.; assembly: GCA_045612425.1. Classification (GTDB taxonomy): domain Bacteria; phylum Bacillota; class Clostridia; order Oscillospirales; family Oscillospiraceae; genus Faecousia. The sequence continues at coordinate 2,374 of JAZKZB010000002.1, read as the reverse complement.
GTTCTTCCTTAAAAGTCGGTGACAGAATTACGACCATCGGCGGTATTGTGGGCGTGATTGTCCATGTTAAGGATGATAAGATTGTGATTGAAACAAGCGCTGATCAAGTTCGTATGGAATTGATGAAGTGGTCTGTTTCCACCAATGACACCGCTTTGGAAAATGCGGAGGCAGAAGCCAAAAAGCGTGCAGAAGAAAGAGCACAGGCCAAGGCTGAAAAGAAGGCCGCAAAAGCAAAGAAAAACGAAAAGTAATAGAACGGGCTTTGGGAAATTCCCAAAGCCCGTACTTTTATCATTGGTAATCTAAGATTTCTTTGGTAATGTAGATAGGACGTTTTTTGCTTTGCTCAAAGATTTTACCGATATATTCGCCTATAATACCTAAGCATAGAAGTTGAATGCCACCAAGAAATAGAATCAGCACGATTATGGTGGCGTAACCGGGGATATCGATGCCGTAAAATAATTTTTCACATACCACAACAACTAAATACATTAAGGAAGCAATGGCGGTAAACGTACCCAGATAAGTGGCAATTCGTAGAAGTTTTGTAGAAAATCCGATGATGCCGTCCAAAGCATAGTTAAACAATTTTCCAAAACTCCACTTTGTTTTTCCTGCATGCCGGGGAAGGGCGTTGTAGGACAGATAGTAGGTTTCAAATCCTACCCATGCAAACAAGCCTTTGGAGAAACGGTGGGTTTCCCCCATGGACAGGAGGCTTAACGCCACACTTTTGCGGAAAGTTCGAAAATCGCTGGCGTTGGATTGGAGTGAAACATCGGATAATTGGTTAATCAGCCGGTAAAAACCCCGTTTCCAAAAACGAAGGAATTTTCCTTCGTTGCGCCGGTCTTGACAGGCGGCAACCACATCGTATTTTTGGTGTTTATCCAGAATTTCTACCATTTCCTTGATAACGCTGGGGTGTTGTTGCAAATCTGCATCAATAATGGAGATGTATTTGCCGTTGGCGTGTTCCAGACCGGCGTAAATACCGGCTTCTTTGCCGAAATTGCGGGAAAAAGAGATGATTTTGATGGGGCATTTTTGCTCGGCGTGTATTTTCTTCAGATTGTGCAATGTGGCGTCTTTACTGCCATCGTCAATAAAAATCAGTTCATAATCATAAGCGCAGTCTGAAAAGGTTTCCAAAACGGCATTTTGAAAGGGGACAATATTTTCCGCTTCATTAAAGCAGGGAATGATGATGGATAGTTTCAAGGTTATCAACTCGCATTCATGGATTTTCTCTATTATATGCCAGAAAAGTCTTATCGTCAAGAAAAGTTCCGGTTATTTTGCCATAGAACATTGACAGAACGGAAAAAATGTGGTAATTTATGCATAATAAATGCGTTGATGGGGATGTTTCTTCCAAACCCTTTTTCAGAGAGTGTTCGGTGGGTGCGAGAACACAGAGGATGGCAGAATGGTCGCCCCGGAGTTTGCTTTCTGAACATTTAGTAGGGAAGTGCGGGTCTGCCCGTTATCGCAGTTTGAGTGTCCGGCTTGCCCGGAAAATCAGGTGGTACCGCGGAAAGTTTTCGCCCTGAGTCGTAATGACTCGGGGCTTTTTTCATGAAAAGGAGTGTATATCAGATGTCAAGAGAATTGCCGAAAGTGTATGAACCTCAGCAAGTGGAAACCGAAATCTATGACATGTGGGAAAAGGGTGGGTTCTTTAAGCCACAGGGAAAGGAAAATGCAAAACCCTTCACCATTGTAATGCCCCCTCCCAATGTAACGGGACAGTTGCACATGGGTCATGCTATGGATGCAACATTGCAGGACACCTTGATTCGTTTTAAGAGAATGCAAGGGTACGATGCTTTGTGGGTGCCCGGTGTTGACCACGCCGGTATTGCAACGCAAATCAAGGTGGAAGAAGAACTTCGAAAAGAAGGGCTTACCCGTTATGATTTGGGTCGTGAAAAGTTTTTGGAACGGGTTTGGGCGTGGAAGCATCAGTATGGCAATCGCATTGTCCAACAGCAGAAGAAATTAGGCGCATCCTGCGATTGGGACAGAGCCCGTTTTACCATGGATGAAGGTTGTTCCAAGGCCGTACGGGAAGTGTTTGTGTCCTTGTACGAAAAGGGCTTGATTTATAAGGGAAGCCGAATCATCAACTGGTGCCCCAACTGCGTGACGGCTTTGTCTGACGCGGAAGTGGAATATGTGGATAAGCCCGGTCATTTGTGGCATATTCGCTATCCGTTGGCAGACGGAAGCGGTGAGGTTGTGGTGGCTACTACCCGTCCCGAGACCATGCTGGGCGACACAGGTGTATGTGTGAACCCCAATGATGACCGTTACCGGAATATCGTTGGTAAAAAAGTGATTTTGCCCCTTGTCAATAAGGAGATTC
>JAZKZB010000001.1:0-7820 GCA_045612425.1 Faecousia sp. | reverse complement strand
AGCTTTTCAATGGCAGGAACGATTTCAGTGTAACTACCGGTACCCAAAATGCCATCTACTTCCGGGAGTTCCTGTAAAATTTGTTCCTGATAACGCTGGGATAAGCAACCGGTTACCAAAATTTTCCCCACTTGACCTTCTGCTTTCAATGAGGCAGTCTGCAAGATAAAATCAATGGCCTCACTCTTAGCGGAATCAATAAATCCACAAGTATTAATCACCACCACATCGCACCCAACAATGCCGGGACACACGGTATGACCTGCCTCCTGCACGCGGTACATCATACGCTCGCAGTCAACCTGGTTTTTTGCACAACCAAGACTGATAAATCCAATATTAGCCATAAAAATCCTCCGATATGGAATCCGTTTCCATTTGCAAACGTTGCATCGCCTTACGGATTTGTCCAAAACTGTGACCCCTGCGAATTAAGGAATCCGTTACACGACGAACCTCTTTTGCCTCTGGGTTTTTATCCAGTTTCGACTGCAAAAATGCAATGATTTTTTCTTCCTGGTCCGGATAGTTAAATAAGGCCTCTTCCCACAGTTCTTTGGGAATCCGCTTTTCGTAAAGGGATTGTTTCGCCCGGGAAATTCCGTATCCTTTTGCAATACAATGTTCCACAATCTGCCGGGCGGTTTTGGCATCATCTATCAGCGAAAGATCGGACATCCATTCTACGGCCAGTTCTGCATTCTCCGGGGTCTCCCCTTTTTGAATCAATCGGTGTTGCAATGCTTTTTTAGATATGCTGGATGCAGAAACAATTCGCACTGCTCGCATTTTAGCGGACATCTTTCCTGCGCTTTCCATCAAGGATTGATATGCTTCGTCAGACAGTTCCATACCGCTATACATGCCAAAATCTTCCACAGTTTGCCGATAAAAGCGCATAACCGATCCGTCGGAAAATTCCACACGGAACTTTCCAGCCCTGTCAGGATTCGGAGAAAGGGAATTAATCTTCATCATCAAAGTCGTCTGCTTCTACCTTTATGGGTCGTTGCGCAGCCTTAGCAGGCGCTCTTGAGGTAGCATTTGCGGTTAAAAGATTCTCACGAACCTGTGCTTCCACTGTTTCTGCAACATCCGGATTGTTAATCAGATATTCCTTCACAGATTGCGCACCCTGGCCAATGCGCTCTTCACCCATTGAGAACCAACTACCGCTTTTTTGAATAATGTCCATCTGCACGGCAAGGTCAACCAATTCTCCCCATTTGGAGATTCCCTGACCGTACATAATGTCAAAATATGCTTCCCGGAACGGGGGCGCGACTTTGTTTTTCACAACCTTTACACGGGTCTTGTTGCCAATCACATTTCCGCCATCTTTGATGCCTTCCACTCGACGTACATCCAAGCGGACAGAGGAATAGAATTTCAGCGCATTGCCACCGGTGGTGGTCTCGGGATTGCCGTACATCACGCCGATTTTCATCCGCAACTGGTTAATGAAAATAACCACACAGTTGGTCTTTGCGATAGTGCCGGCTAATTTACGCAACGCCTGGCTCATAAGACGTGCTTGCAAGCCGACAAAGGTATCCCCCATTTCCCCTTCGATTTCCTGCTTGGGAACCAAAGCGGCTACGGAGTCCACGACAACAGCGTCTACTGCGCCGCTACGCACCAAAGCGTCGGTAATCTCTAATGCCTGCTCGCCGGTATCCGGTTGGGAAACCACCATATCATCCGTATCTACGCCTAATGCAGCGGCATAGACGGGATCCAGCGCATGTTCTGCATCCACAAACGCCACTTCCCCGCCCATTTTTTGCGCTTCTGCCAAAATGTGCAGTGCAAGGGTGGTTTTACCGGAGGATTCCGGTCCATAGATTTCGATAATGCGTCCTTTCGGAACACCACCGATTCCAAGGGCAGCATCCAGTGCCAAAGAACCGGTAGGGATGGCATCCACGTTCATTTCGGGACGGTCACCCAAACGCATAACAGCGCCTTTGCCAAAATTTTTCTCAATTTGGGAAAGTGCGGTTTGTAATGCTTTTTTTCTGTCGGATGCGGGTGTAGGGGCCTCGTAAGCGGTTTTCTTTGTAGCCATAATCAATGATCCTTCCTGCTGTATTGGGCAATGACTGCCCGTTCTATCTCGTTATTATCACTGGAACGTTCCAGAATGGTATACCCTTTCTTTTCCAGAAGGTTGCAGACGGAATCTCCCTGCCCCATGCCAAATTCAAAGGCAAGGAATCCTCCGGGTTTCAGAATTTGCGTATAATTTTCTATAATATTACGGTAAAAATGCAAGCCATCTTCTCCACCAAATAATGCAAGATGGGGTTCGTAATCTGCCACACTATGGGGCAACTGCTTCATTTCCTGAGCCGTAATATATGGCGGGTTGGAAACGATAAAGTCAAAGATACCTAAAAATGGACTGGGCGCATCCAATGCATCGGCTTGTATGGAAGATACCCTCGCAGACAGTTGATTGGCAGTGATATTGCGTTTTGCTACGGATAAAACATCTTTTGAAATATCCGCCAATGTAACCTTAGCCCGTGTAAGTCGGCTGGCAATGGCCAAACCGATGCACCCAGTGCCGGTGCACAAATCTAAAATACGGAGATTGGGGCAAGTCACATCTGCATATTTCAACACAAGGTCTACCACCGCGCAGGTATCATCTCTCGGTATCAATACATCACGGTTGACAAACATAGGCAGGCCGTAGAACTCCCATTGACCCAGGATGTACGCCAGAGGCTCGCCCGTCAAAACGCGCTTTACAAAGGCATCCATGCCGTCACAGACCTCTTGGGATGCGTATACTTGGGAATGGGCGAGAATTTCCTCATAAGTTTTGCCGGAAACGTGGCAAAGCAGGTTCCGTGCGATGAAACCGGCGCTTTGCCCATCCTCCGTTTGCAATAGGGCTTTGCGACTGTCCAAATATAACTGGGAATATGTTTTTACCAACGGTCTGTCCCCTCTTCCTGAGGGATGACCGCTTGAAGCGCGGAAATTGCCACTTCAATCATATCATCATCCGGTTCATTTGTAGTAAAATTTTGCATCCACATACCGGGCGCTGTCAGTATTTTGGTAAACCAATTATCGTGACGGCCGGCCCAGCGATTGATTTCATAGGTAACGGAAACAACCAAAGGAATAAGAAGCAACTTAATTGCAATCATCAAAATGCGATACCAAATTCCGTGAAGATTCTGAAATTCAGAAAATTGAGGAAATACAGTGTGCAGAAGTGATGTTGCAACAGAAAATACCAAAATGGATACCACCATTACCACCAGTAGAAAACTGGTACCGCAACGGGGATGCAAGCGTGTTTGGTTTTTCACATTTTCTACGGTAAGTGGCAAACCCGCCTCATAACATCGAATGGTTTTGTGTTCTGCGCCGTGATAGGAAAAAACCCGCTTCATTTCTTTCATTCGAGAAATCAGAAAGATATAGACGATAAAAATGGCAATGCGAATTGCGCCTTCCAGCAGATTCTGCAACAACGTATTATGCACCAAATCATAAAACAGACTGCCGATTACCATGGGAAGGAGGAAAAATAGCGCAACAGACATTGCAAGCCCCAAAAAGACTGAAAATCCGACCATTGCTTTTTGGAATTTCTCATTCCCAAGTTTTTCTTCCAGCCAAATATCAAATTTTGAGGGTTGTTCTACTGAAACATCATCCGGAGATAAATCCGCAGAAGTTAATAGCGCCTTAACACCGGTAACCTGGGAATCAAAAAAGTTCACACAACCCCGAATCAATGGCCATGTACCAAAAGATTTCGGCGGACGGATTTTCCGTTCCGTAATTTCCGTTTTTAGGCCATCAGAGGTTCTTACCACAATCGCATCTTTCCGGGGACCTCGCATAAGAATTCCTTCAATCAAGGCCTGTCCACCGATGCTTGTTTTAAATTTCTCACAGCAGTGATTTTCTTGCTTATTGCTCATAAAAAGGTCCTTTCTTATTGGGCAACCGGTAAACGAATTGTGACCAGTGTACCACCGCCCTCTGCATTTGTCAGGTCCAATGTACCACCTAACATGGATATAATTTCATCGCAGACTGCCAAGCCGATTCCTGTGCCACGGGCTTTGGAACTTCCCTTATAGAACTTTTTCTTGACCAAAGGCAGTTCATCTTCCGGAATGCCGGGTCCAAAATCACGGACGGTTACCGTAACAAAGGTATCGTCCGCATCCATGGATGCCTCAATCCGCTTTCCTTCTCCGCCGTGTTTTGCGGCGTTGTTCAAAATATTCAAAAATACTTGCCGAATCCGTTCCGGATCACAGGGAATTTCAGGAATATCCTTTTCTGTGTCAAAATATTCTAAGATAATTCCATCTTGGGTCAAACGGCTGGAATACATATATACGGTATCTTCAAATTCCGCGCGAATATCGGTCAGTTGAATGTTAAGTTTCATTCGGTCATCCTGAATTCGGGTAAAGTCAAGCAAATCTACCACCATTTCTGTCAGACGCTTGGTCTCCCGGTGAATAATTTTCATACCGCGAAGGGTCTCTTTATCTAAATCTTCATAAGAAAGAAGGGTTTCCGTCCAGCCGGTAATGGCTGTCAATGGTGTGCGCAACTCATGAGAAAGAGAGGAAATAAAATCCCGTTGCATAATCTCATTTTGATTGATTTGCATAGACATATCGTTAATGGTTTCCACTAAATCGCCGATTTCGTCATTATAATGGGACTCAATTTGGATTCCGTAACTGCCACCTGCAATCTTTTTTGCCTTTTCGGTGATTTCATTTACCGGCAACAAGATAGAGCGAACATAGTAGTTACTGCTGAGTAAAACCACGGCCATCACAACAAACAGCATTCCCATAGCCATGCAAAATACAGAAAATATCTGCCAGTCTACCAACCGCGTGGAAGTGACATAGCGCAAAACGCCGATAATCTCCCCGTTACTGTAAATCATTGCGCTGGAGACCGCAAGAATCCGTTCCCCGGTTTGAGGGTCTTCCCCTACATAAGGCCGAATGCCTCTGGTCGTGACTGCTTCTTGAATCTCCGGGGTGGAAGGGGCATTCAGAGTCCAGTTGCCGTATGAAGAAGCAACTAACCTTCCCTTTGTGTCGATAAATTGCAATTCCAGAGTATTTCTGTCCTCGAAATTATTGGCATAATCAATGCAGGACTGGTAAAATTCCTTATAACTTTGGTTAATGTAGTTGCTGAAAAAATCGGTGGTAGTTTTGGCGCGGTAGGTTAAATCTGCTTCCATTCCGGTATAATAATATGCCGAAAATGCCACAGTCACGGCAATCACACATATCATTCCCAGTAGAAATACCAGTCCAACCGTATTGAAAAGCCAGCGTTTTTGCAAGCCACCAATCTTTTTCATCCGAGCATCCTCATTTCAAAACCTTAATTGCCCCATTTATAACCAAATCCCCAAACCGTTGTAATATATTGGGGGGTTGTGGCATCGTCTTCCACTTTAATACGAAGCCGGCGGATATTTACATCCACAATTTTCAGTTCTCCTTCGTATTCCCTGCCCCAAACATTGCTCAAAATATCCTCTCTGGATAAGGCTCTGCCCGGGTTCTGCATAAACAATTTCAAAATAGCATATTCCACCTGCGTTAACCGAATCCGGTTTCCGTTCTTTTCCAAAGTATGGTTCCGGGTATTCATAATGAAAGGTCCTTGCTCCAACCGCTCGCTATCGGCATTGGCATCACCGCCTAATCTGCGGAATAAGGCATCAATTCTTGCAGTTAGTTCTGCCGGTGAAAAGGGTTTTGTCACATAATCATCTGCACCGGTCATCAGTCCAGTGACCTTGTCCATTTCCTGGGTTCTGGCAGTGAGCATGATCACACCGATTTGCTTGCTGGTAGCCCGAATTCTTCTACAAACCTCAAACCCATCAATATCCGGGAGCATAATATCCAAAATAGCAACCCCAATATCAGGATGCAAACGTAATTGCTCTAATGCTTCTTCCCCGGTACCGGCTTCGATAATCTGATAGCCGGCTCGCTTCAGATTGATTACCACAAAACTGCGAATATTTACTTCATCTTCTAAAATCAATACTTTTTTCATTGTGATACCTCTTATGTCTCACCGGTGTTCCAATCCTGTAGAATCAGATGGAAACTATTGATGATTTCTTCTTTTGAAATATTGTACGCTGCTGCAGAAACATCCAAATCGGCCGCATAAACCGTAGATTCCGTTCTGTGCAGTACAAAGCGGTTCCCTACCGTTGCTTCCTGCTCTCGATTTTGACCGGTAAGGGCATAAACAGTAGCAATATGGGAATCGACAGATTCCGTTTCATCCCAAATACCAAACAGATAACTGTTTCCCCGTTCCACCACAAAAATGCGGTCTACCAAACTTGTGCGTAACTGCATATACCAACCGCCTGTAAAATTGTGGTAGGTATAAACTTTTTCATGTTCTGTGCCGTCAGAGTACATGGAATACCAGCGAATCAAATATTTCCACTGCCCAGCCGGAGTGTCATCCGGCAATTTCATGGGCGTCAGGTCCGGAAGTTCCAAAACCCCGTCTTCATCAATGTCATCGGCATAAACATAATAGTTACGCAAAGTATTTACACCTGTTCCGGATTCATTGGAAAATGTCACATTCGTTAGAGCGCCCTCGATGAGTGTATAGATATCAGTTACAATGGCGTTGCCGTCCACGTCGCTGGCAACATACACTGCATTTTGGCCATCTTGAAGTTTTCCAACCATGATTCTTTTAATTGATTCAGAGGGTTCAGACATATTGACCTGGGCGGAACGTTCCATAACATCATCAATCACACTGTAAAGTTCCGCAATGCCGTTATCGGCATTGGTTTCTCCGGGGCGCAATACAAAAATCTCAGATAGATTATCACGGTTTAAATCCGTACAAACAAATTTGGAATAATTGGTGGTCATGAGTTGCTTGATTTGGCCATCTCGCAAAGTATAAACCGAAACATTCCGTGGAATCTGATTGGAAACCTTTTTGCCCACAATAATTTCCAAGCCCTTTTGACCATCCAACTGCTGATATTCCACTAATTCAAAGGTGCTTCCCGGACTGGAAATAGTACCGAGAAGATGATATTGCTCTCCATCACCTGTGAAAATGTGAATCTGCAAAGGATTGTCCTTTGCGGTTTTTGTAAAGAGCAAATATTCCGGAATTTCATCACCGTCTAAATCTGCAGATTGAACAGCCTGCCGATTTTCTCCGGAAATCGGCGCGCAATATTCAGCGCCACTCATGACCTGATTGATTTGCGTCTGCAAATTGGTATACCCTTCCGGTCGCATGGGTGGACTGTACATTTCTTTAATTGTTCGCATACTGCATCCGGTAAGAAGAGAAATCACAGCAATCAGAAGCAATATGACAAATCGATTTCTTTTCATTGCAATTTCGCTCCTTTCTATCTGAGATTATATCACAAAATACTTGAAAAGAAAAGTTATTTCAGCACGACATTTGCATTCCCCAGCAGGTCTTCCAATTCGCTGAGCAATTGCCGGCGGAAGGTAACGGTCGTCCCCCGCATCTTCCGAATATCTGCAAAATAGAGTTTTACGATACTCTGTCCGGGGTAGCGACTGAGAATTTCCTTCACCTTTTGATAATTGGGATCTGATTCACTTTGTAATTGCAAATAAAGGGTCAGTCCCCCGTCAATATCATCATCTCCCAGCGCATCGGAATAATCCGTAATGGGACGGGCGCGATTCACAATGATTTGAGAATCTTTTTCATCACGAACAGAAAGCCTGCCGGTAATCACTACAGCACTGTTCTCCCGAAGA